>JAESSX010000213.1 GCA_016763915.1 Rhodospirillales bacterium | reverse complement strand
CACCATCAACCATGTCCATCTGGCCGACCTGGACGACGCCGCGGTGGAGGCGGAAATGAAGGGGTTCAAGGACGCAATAGAGGCCGAACTGGGCCGCGCGTGCGATCATTTCTGCTGCCCTTTCGGGCGCCGCAACATCGACTATCTTCCCGACCGCGACCCGGCTATAGCCAAGCGCGCCGGGTACCGGACCTTCCTGGCCACCGACCGCGGCGCGGTCCGCCAGGGGGGCTCATTGATGGGGGGGCCACGAGACCACCTGCTCGCCGGTTGGGGTGATTACCAACTCCGGTATTTTTTTTCACGGTGAGAGAGCCATGACCGAGACTGCAAAAGGAACCCTGCGCGCCGCCACCTTCGATGACTGCATCGAGGCGACAGCGCTGTTGACCCGCCTCGGCCTGACCATGCCGGAAGGCGACGACGCCATCCGCGCCTATTTCGACAGCTTGTGGAGGACCAACCCGGCGATGCATGCGGCGAAGACGAAACCGGCGCTCGGCTGGGTCCTTGAGAACTCCGGCGAAATGGTCGGTTTTTTCGGCAACGTGCCGCTGCTTTATGAAATCGACGGCAAGCCGGTGATCGTGTCCGACGCCAGCCTTTGGGGCGTTGATGAAAATTTCCGCAGCGAAACCCCGCGTCTGGCCGAGGCTTACTTTGGCCAGACAGATGTCGACCTGTTGCTGGTGACGACCGCGATCAAGCCGACCCGTCGCATTTTCGAGAGGTATGGTGGTTTGCCGGTGGCGCAGGCGAACCTGGACCAGGTGCTCTATTGGGTCATCGACGGGGGCGGGTTCGTCCGCGCCGGGCTCCGTAAAAAAGGCCGGGGGGGGATGGCGTCGTTTCTCGGCGGCGTCCTGGGCGGGATGGCGCTCAACGCCCGCCTTAGGCTTTTGGGCCGCCGCCCGTTCGCGTCCCTGGACGGCATCACCATCATCAGGCCCGAAGAAATCGACGACGGCTTCGATGACCTGTGGCGGCGAAAGACCAGGGAATACCCCGGAAGGATGCTGGCCAACAGGAGCGCTGTGGCGTTGAAATGGCATTTCAGCGTTGGCCGTTTTTCCGGGCAGACGCGGGTTTTCTGTTTACGCGCGCCCGCGGGAGACGATGGTCGGCTCAAAGGTTATGCGGTTCTGGTCCGCGAAGACGCGCCGGAGATCGGCCTGAAGCGGTTCAAGGTGGCCGATATTTTCGTCGCCGATGACGATCCGGCGGCTGTCAGCGCGCTTCTGGCCGCCGCTTACGAATACGGGATTGCGAAACGCTGCCATGTTCTGGAGGTCGTCGGCCTGCCGGAAAACCTTCGCCGATGCGTGTTGTCTCATAAGCCCCTGGAGCGGCTGATGCCCACCTTCCCCTTCTATTTCAAGGCGTTGAAGCAAGACCTGATCGCTCCCCTGAGCCAAGCGGATGGCTGGTACGTGACCCCCTATGACGGCGATTCGACTTTGCTGTAATCAGGTGATCTTTTTGCGCGCGAAGGCGGACACGAATTCGCTGAGGATGACCACCAGCAGGATGCCGAACACCATCACCGTAACTTCGGGCCAGCGGAACAGGTTGATGGAGGAATACAGCTCGATGCCGATGCCGCCGGCGCCGACGAAACCCAGCACCGTGGATTCGCGGATGTTGATGTCCCACCGGTACATGGTGGTGCCGAAGATCACCGGCAACACCTGCGGCAGGACGCCGACCAACAGGACCTTCATGCGCGACGCCCCGGTCGCCTCGATGGCTTCGACGGTGCCTACGTCGACTTCCTCGATGGCCTCGGCGACCAGCTTGCCCAGGAAGCCGATGGAGCGGAACGCGATGGCCCAGATGCCGGCCATGGCGCCGGGGCCGAAGATGGCGACGAAGATCAGCGCCCAGACGATGGTATTGATGGAGCGCGACGACACCAGGATGAACCGCCCGATGAACCAGGTGATCCAGTTGGGCGTGGTGTTGCGGGCCGACAGAAAGGCCAGCGGAATGGCGATCACGAAGGTGACGATGGTGCCAAGCGTCGCTATGTGAATGGTTTCCATCATCGGAGCGATGACCCGGCCGGTGTGCCCCCAGTCGGGTGGGAACATGCGGGTCAGCAAATCGCCGGCCTGGATATGGGCGTCCAGAAAATAAATCCAGGTGATGTCCAGGTTGCCGAGCGACCAGACGGCGATGAACACGATCAACATCATCCAGAGCGTGCGGACAACCGTCTGGCCGGGGCTGAATCGCCGCCAGATGTCGGGATGGGTGCCCGGTTTATTGATCGCCGTATTCATCGGAGGCGGCTCCGGATCCAGGTCGAGAAGATTTCGCCGATGAAGACCAGGGCGATGATGGTCAGCAGGATGGCGAGTGAGAAATCGTAGTCATAGCGCTTGAACGTGGCCGACAGCGTCATGCCGATGCCGCCCGCGCCGACGATGCCGACGACGGTCGAATGTCGGATGTTGGCGTCCAGCCGGTAGATACAGACGCCCAGATAGCGGGGCAGAACCTGCGGCTGCACGGCGTACAGCAGAAGCTTCGGAAAACTGGCGCCGGTCGCACGGATGGCCTCGATCTGACCCATGTTCATGTTTTCGATGTCTTCAGCGATCATCTTGGAAATAAAACTGACCGACGCCACGATCAGCGTCAGCAGCCCGGCGAGCGGCCCGAAACCGACAATCTTGACGAAAAAGATGGCGATGAAGACCTCGTGGAAGGTGCGGCTGAGGACGATCAGGCTGCGCGCTGCCAGATACACCGGCCGCGGCGCCAGATTGGACGCCGCCGCCAGGCCTAAGGGAATGGCCAGGATCATGCCGATGAAGCTGGCGGCGAAAGCCATCTGCACGCTTTCGATGACGCCCCGGATCAACAGGCTGGAACGGCTGAAATCGGGCGGAACCATGCGGACCAGCATGTCGCCGGCCCGGGGCAGGCCCTGGGCGGTGCGCGCCCAGTCGATGTTGAGCGTGCCGGTCGACCAGACCAGATAGGCGGCAAGCGCGAACCAGAAACCGTAGCGCGTGACGGGATGGGTGAAAAATACCGGCGGCCGGCTCCAGGTTGAGCGGTTCTGTGGCGTGGCGTTAGCGGGGGGCGGGCTCATTCGGCGCCGTTCCCGCTTTCCGCATCGTCGTCGTTGAT
>JAESSX010000017.1 GCA_016763915.1 Rhodospirillales bacterium | reverse complement strand
GGAAAAGCAACTGATGAAGAAGAAAATCGCGACGAAGACATAGACCTCGGTCGACAGGCCCTGCCATTTGGAATCGGCGAGCGATGAATTGCCGATGCCGAGAATATCGAGCCGTCCGATGACGATGACCAGCGTGGTGTCCTTGTAAAGTCCGATGAAGGTGTTGACGATGCCGGGAATGGAAATCTTCAACGCCTGGGGCAGGATCACCAGGCGCATGACTTGCCAGTATTTCAGGCCCATGCCGTCGGCGGCTTCGTATTGGCCCCTGGGGATGGCCTGCAGGCCGCCACGGATGACTTCGGCCATGTAGCCCGACGCGAACAGCGTAACCATGATCAACACCCGCACCAGCAGGTCGAAGTCGGTCCCCGGCGGTACGAAATAGCTCAGCATCACGGCGGCCACGAACAACAGCGTAATCAGCGGCACGCCGCGGATAAACTCGATAAAGCACACGCACAGGATGCGTATGATCGGCAGGTTCGATTGCCGCCCCAGGGCCAGCAAAATTCCGATCGGCAAGGAAAAGGCGATGCCGGTGACGCCGATAATGACGTTCAGCATGAGGCCGCCGAACTGATCGGTGGATACTTCTTCCAAGCCCAGGCCACCGATCAGCAACCAGGTGGCGATGAGCGGATACGAGATCGAAAAGATCAGCGCCTTGCCGCGCTTCGGCATGCCGTCATACAGAACCGGCACCAGGGCTGCGATCAGCAGCACGAAGGTCAGGTCCACCCGCCAGCGTTGGGCTTCCGGATAAAACCCGTAAATGAACAAGGACAATCGGTTGCCGATAAAGGCCCAGCAGGCGCCGCCGGCTGTGGCGCGGCAGTCATTGCGGGATTCGCCCGTAAAGGCGGCATCCAGGTACATCCACTCGGCGAGGAAAGGAAGGATTTTCCACAGCAGATAGATCACCAAAAACGTCAACACCGTGTTGGTGGGGGTACCGAACAAATTGACCTTGATCCAGTGCACTACCCCGTACGCGCTGGACGGCGGCGGCAGGTCCGGGTGCGTTCCCGGCGCGTATCGGCCTTCCTCAAACAGGGGAATTTCCTTTTCGCTTTTGTTCATGACCGCTCCCCTACCTTTCCACCAGCTTGATCCGCTGGTTGTACCAGTTCATGACCGACGAGATCACCAACGAGAAACAGAGGTAAATGAACAGCACCAGGATCATGGTCTCCATTTCCTTACCGGTTTGCATCAGCGTGATGCCGCCGATGGTGGCGACGATGTCCATGTAGCCGATGGCGATCGCCAGCGACGAGTTCTTCGTCAGGTTGAGGTACTGGCTGGTCAGCGGTGGAATGATGATACGCAGCGCTTGCGGAATGATGACCAGGTTCAGGGTGCGGTCGCGCTTCAACCCCACCGCCTGGGCGGCTTCCCATTGCCCCTTGTTGATGGCCAGGATTCCGGCGCGGACGATTTCGGCGATGAAGGCCGAGGTATAGAGCGACAACGCCAGCCACAACGCCAGGAATTCCGGGATCATGGTAACCCCGCCCTTTAGATTGAAGCGTCCCATTTCCGGGGCATTCCAGGTCAGCGGCATTCCCGACAGCAGGAACACCAGCCCGGGCAGGCCGAGCAGGATGGCGACGGAAATATAGAATGTGTGATAGATTTTGCCTTCATCTTCACGTTTCTTTTTGGCCCAGCGGCGGAAAAAAAGGACCCCGACGATGGCGACGAAAAAGGCGATCACGGTGTAAAAGAAGGCGTCCCCGAAGGCGGGGTCGGGAATGGTCATGCCCCGGTTGGACAGGAAAATGCTGTCGGCCAGGGTGTAGGCGTTACGCGGACCGGGCAGAATATGAACGATAATGCCGTGGATCAACAGGATGTGCAGCAGGACCGGGACATTGCGGGTCAATTCGATAAAAACGTAAACCAGGCGGCTGGCGATCCAGTTGTTGGACAGCCGGATGATGCCGAACATAAAGCCCAGAATGGTTGCCGTAATCACGCCGAAGAAAGCGACCAGGAGGGTATTCAGAATCCCCACCAACATGGCCCGGAAATGGGTGCTTTCCGAGGTGTATTCGATCAGCCGCTGGTTGATGTCGTAAGACGCCGTTCGACCCAGGAAATCGAAACTGAAGGTCTTGCCCAGCGCCGCTAGGTTGAGGATTGCGTTGTTGATGATATAGGCGAGAAACGCGAACAGAAGAGCAATCGTCAAAATCTGCAGAATGACCGAGCGCGTATCCTTGTTGCGCCATAGCCTGAGCAGAATATTCGGTTGGCTTTCGTTTGTTTGGCTAGCGTCGCTTGACACCCTACCCCCCAATTTGATCGACCCGGATTATTTTTTATTTTTCCGGTAGTGCCCGCGATAGGCGGGAAAACAATTTTCAAACGAATGATGGAGACAAGATACGCCGGACAGGACGTAATCCTGCCCGGCGCGATATCCTTGTAACATTACAAGGCTGAAAAGCCCTGTTTTACCGGAACGGCGGGTTATATTGCAGGCCACCATTCGTGTAGTGAGCGTTAAGGCCACGAGCCAGGCCGATCGGTGTCTTCATACCGATGTTGCGCTCGAAGATTTCGGCATAACTGCCCTGCGCCTTAATGGCGTTTTTGGCCCAATCCTTGCCAAGTCCGAGCATGCCGCCAAGGTCGTCCTTGGAACCCAGAAGTCGTTTGACGTTCGGGTTATTGCTGCTGCCCGCCATCTTGTCGGCATTGGCCGCGGTAACGCCGTTTTCCTCAGCCGCGATGAGGGCGTAAACGGTCCAGCGGACAATATCGGCCCACTGATCATCGCCATGACGAACGACGGGACCAAGCGGTTCCTTGGAAATGATTTCCGGCAACACCACGTGGTCGCCCGGCTTGTCGAAGGTGGCGCGCGTCGCCGCCAAACCGGAAGCGTCCGTGGTGTAGACGTCGCAACGGTTAGCCAGGTAGTTCTTGCGGGCTTCCTCGTTGGACTCGATCGGCACCGGTTTGTACTTCATCTTGTTGGCGCTGAAATAGTCGGCCAGATTCAGTTCGGTGGTGGTGCCGGTCTGGATGCAGACCGTGGCGCCGTCCAGTTCCTTGGCGCTTTTGACGCCGAGACTCTTACGGGCCATGAAACCCTGACCATCGTAATAGGTGGTATGGACGTAGTTCAGCTTGACGCTGACGTCACGGACGAAAGTCCAGGTGGTGTTCCGGATGAGGACGTCGCCTTCTTTGGAATTAAGAAGCGTAAAACGGGTTTTGCCGGTGGCGGGAATGAACTTGACCTTTTCCCCGTCGCCGAGAACCGCAGCGGCAACCGAACGACACATATCGGCGTCGAAGCCTTTCCAGCGGCCGGTCTTGTCGGTGTAGGAAAACCCGGGAAGGCCGGTGTTGACGATGCAGTTGAGAATGCCGCGGGCTTTAACTTCTTCCAACGTTCCGGCCTCGGCGGCTTGAGG
>JAESSX010000212.1 GCA_016763915.1 Rhodospirillales bacterium | reverse complement strand
CCTCGACTTCATCAAAAAGCTTGCGGGCCTCGGCGACGACCGAGTGGGTCAAGCTTTCCAGGTAGTAGCTGCCGCCCAAGGGATCGATGACGTTGGTGATGCCGGTTTCCTCGGCGATCACCAATTGCGTGTTCCTGGCGATGCGTGCCGACGCCGGGCTGGGGAGCGCCAGCGCCTCGTCGAAGGCGTTGGTGTGCAGGCTCTGGGTGCCGCCCAGGACAGCAGCCAGCGCCTCGATGGTGGTGCGTATGACGTTGTTGTAGGGCTCCTTGGCCGCCAAAGAGACTCCTGACGTTTGGCAATGGGTGCGCAGCATGGACGAGCGCGGGTCCTCAGGTTTAAAGGGTTCCATCAACTCCGCCCACAACAGCCGGGCGGCGCGGAGCTTGGCGATCTCCATGAAGAAGTTCATGCCGATGTTGAAGAAGAAGCTCAAGCGCGGCGCGAAGTCGTCAACGTCGAGGCCCTTGCCCAGCGCGGCGCGGACGTATTCGAGCCCGTCGGCAAGCGTAAACGCCAGTTCCTGGACGATGGTCGAGCCGGCTTCCTGGATGTGATAGCCGGAAATGGAAATGGAATTGAACTTGGGCATGTTCTTGGCCGTGTATTCGATGATGTCGGCAACGATGCGCATGGAGGGTTGGGGTGGATAGATATAAGTGTTGCGGACCATGAACTCCTTGAGAATGTCGTTTTGGATGGTGCCGGAAAGCTTCTCAGGGGGAACGCACTGTTCCTCGCCGGCAACGATAAAGCCCGCCAACACCGGCAGCACGGCGCCGTTCATGGTCATCGACACGCTCATCTCGTCGAGCGGGATGCCGTCGAACAGGATCTTCATGTCCTCTACGGAATCGATGGCGACCCCGGCCTTGCCGACATCGCCGACGACGCGGGGATGATCGGAATCAAAGCCCCGGTGGGTAGCCAGATCGAACGCCACCGACAGGCCCTTCTGCCCGCCGGCCAGGTTGTCGCGGAAAAACCTGTTGGACTCCTCGGCCGTGGAAAACCCGGCGTACTGGCGGATGGTCCAGGGGCGGCCGGGATACATGGTTGCCCGTGGGCCGCGCAGGAACGGCGCAAACCCAGGCAACGTGTTCACCGCCTCGATGCCTTCCAGATCTTCGGCCGTATACAGCGCCTTGACCTCGATCCCTTCGGGCGTCTGCCAGACAAGATCATCCACGGAGCGGGTTTTCAGTTCGCCGTCGGCACGCTTGCGCCAGTCTTTCAGGGTCTTTTCGCCAGTTTTTTTCGTCATGGGGCCTCTCGGGGACACATCATTCAAGGCCTGAATTATAAGGGAAACCGCGCCCCCGGCGACACTCCATTTACGCCGACACGGGAAAATACAACTTATCCACACAATATGTTGTGTGACTGTTGCCCGGTTTCAATAAATATAGTACTTATGCATAGATATTGTGATTTCTGTTTTTGACCATACAACAAGGAGGCTTCGACCGCAAAACGCAGGCAAATTCTGGGTTGTCCGCCGTTAAGCGCCGAAAAAAAATCATGTCAGAAGAATGGACGCCTACACGCATCAGCATCCTCATCGCCCTTTGGAACGAAGGCCTTACCACCAGCGTCATCGGTGGCAAACTCGGCGTGACCAAGAACGCCGTCGTCGGCAAGGTGCATCGACTGGGCCTGCCGAAACGGGGTTCCCCCATCCGCCAGAAGCCCAAGCCCGCCAAGGTCATCCGCATGGAGGCGCTTCGCCCCGGCATGTGCAGCTGGCCCGACGGCGAGCCGGGCAAGGAGGATTTCCGTTTTTGCGGCGACCCCACGGAAGCCGACAAGCCCTATTGCGCACATCATTGCGAGAGGGCCTACGTCAAGAACATCAAGGTCAGGAAAATCGCCGCAGCCTGAAGCGGCCCCGTCTTGTGGAGATCCTGCCGGCCGGTTTCCGTCCGATCCTGTTTGACCTTGGCGGTATGCTCGCTTATGTGAGCGTTACACCAATGTTCGAAATTTAAAGGGATGAGCGATATGAAAGGCGAGCACTGGACGGTTTACCTGTCCGGCGAGATTCACACCGATTGGCGCGAACAAATCGCCGATGGCGTTGCCGAGGCGGGACTGTCGGTAAAATTCCTCGGCCCCGTCACCGACCACGGCTCCAGCGACGATTGCGGCGTCCATATTCTTGGGCCCGAGGACAACGATTACTGGAAGGACCACAAGGGCGCGCAGGTCAACGCCATCCGCACCCGCACCATGATCGAAAAATCCGACATGGTGGTGGTCCGTTTCGGTGACAAGTACAAGCAATGGAACGCCGCCTTCGACGCCGGTTTCGCCGCCGCGCTGGGCAAGCCCATGATCACCCTGCACGACCCGGACCTTACGCATCCCCTAAAAGAAGTCGACGGCGCAGCCCTGGCGGTCGCGCAAACACCTGAACAAGTGGTAAAGTTGCTGGCCTACGTGATCGAAGGCACCTTGTAACCTTTTAAACCGCTGGATTGGCCCCATGGACGCTCAAGTCGGCCGGCAGACCCTTTTCCCCAGGATCGAACCTTACGCGAACGGCATGCTGTCGCTCGGTGGCGGCCACGAAATGTATTGGGAACAATCGGGCAATCCCGACGGCATAAGCGTGGTTTTCCTGCACGGCGGACCCGGCGCCGGCGCCAATCCGGCGCATCGCCGGTTTTTCGACCCCCGGTTTTACCGCATCGTCATTTTCGACCAGCGCGGCGCGGGGCGCTCCATTCCGGCGTCGGACCTGACCGACAACACCACCGGGCACCTGATTGGGGATGTCGAGGCCCTGCGCCGGCATCTCAATATCGACCGCTGGCTGGTGTTCGGCGGATCCTGGGGCTCGACCCTGGCCTTGTCCTATGGCATCAAACATCCCGAACGGTGCACCGGATTTATCCTGCGCGGCATCTTTCTGGGCGACACAACGGAACTCGATTGGTTCGTGCATGGCATCCGCAACGTATACCCCGAGGCCTGGAAGGAATTTACCGGCTTCCTGCCCGAAACCGACCGGGGCGACATCGTCGGAGCCTATCTCCGGCGCCTGACCGCCCCCGACCCTTCGGTGCACCTGCCCGCCGCCGAAGCATGGAACCGTTACGAAGGATCGTGTTCGATGCTAATGGTGGATTTCGACCAAACCAGGCCGCCCAACGCCAACGGCAATGCCAATGCCCAGGCCCTGGCGTTGGCCCGCATCGAAGCCCATTATTTCAAGAACGGCATGTTTCTTGAAGACGGCTATCTGCTCGACAACATTGCCGCCGTCCGGGACCATCCGGCGGTGATCGTCCAGGGCCGCTATGACATGATCTGCCCCATCGTCACCGCCGATAAACTGGCTGCCGCCTGGCCCGGAGCCGATTACGTAATCGTACCCAACGCCGGCCATTCGGCCATGGAACCGGGGATCCGCGACGCGCTGGTCAAGGCGACGGAAGACTTGAAATTGCACCTGACCGGATAGCCGGCTTTCGGCCGCCGTGGCGCAAGGCGGGGGTAATTTCTTGAATCTGAATACAATATCCCTAAGATGCAAAACTATAGGAATTTTATGTAGGGGGCGGCGGCTTCGTGGTCCAACGTATCATATTAACGGCTCTTCTGGTGTTTTCGGGGCTGAACCTGTCCGCCGGCCCGGTCCGGGCCGACGACCCGGCCTTTTTGTCATTCGGCGTCGGCGCCTTCGACTTCAACCGCCAAAAGGACGACGGAGTCGAATTCCGGCTCGATTACCGCTCCGATTACAAGCTCTGGGTTTTTAAGCCGTTCCTGACCGCCGCCGCCGTTTCCAATGGTATGTCCTT
>JAESSX010000211.1 GCA_016763915.1 Rhodospirillales bacterium | reverse complement strand
GTTTATTTTAACCGCAAATTCGTCGTCGCAAATGAGTCCATTTGCTTAGGATTTGCTCACATCCAGCCCAGACCTTCCAGCGTGGTGGTCCGGGGGCTGTACTCACAACCGATCCAGCCCGCGTAGCCCATGTCGTCAATGGCCCGAAACAGCGCCGCATAATCGATCGCCGCCTGTTCGTCGGGTTCATGTCGGCCGGGGACGCCCGCGACCTGCATGTGGCCGATGACGTCCAGGTTGTCGCGGACGACGGACACCATGTCCTCGGCGTTCATGGCCCCGTGATAAAGGTCGTACTGCAAATACAGATTGCCGTGGCCGACGCCCTCCAGAACGGACAGGGCCCGGGCGGTATCGGCGATCAGGTAGCCCGGCACGTCGGTCGGGTTGAGGGCTTCGATCAGCACGGCGATCCCATGGCGTGCGCATTCGCCGGCGGCGAAGGACAGGTTTTCCGCCAGGGTGTCCCTTGCCCGCCCGGCGTCATCGCCCGCCAATCCGGCCATCACGTGGATCCGGGGACAAGCCAGCGCCCGGGCATAATCTATGGCCAGGCCGATGGAGTCGGCGAATTCCCCCTGCCGCCCCGGCAATCCCGCAAGCCCGCGTTCGCCCGCGTCCCAGTCGCCGGCAGGGGCGTTGATGAGAACCTGTTCCAGCCCGTGTTCGGTCAGCCTGTCGGAGAGATCGGCGGCGGCCCACTGGTAGGGGAAATGGAATTCCACGGCCCGGAACCCGGCCCGGGCGGCGACGGCGAAACGCTCCATCATGTCCCATTCCTGAAACAGGTACCAAAGATTGGCGGAAAAATTCGGCATCGGGTTCTAAAGGTTTAACCGGTCCCGGATCGTCCGGGCGATGCCGTCGGCGGCGTTCAGCGGATCATGAGTCCATTGCTCAAAACCGCCGCCCTCCATTTCACCGGTCAGCGGCCGGGCAAAGCCCCGTTGAAAAAGGTCGGTGTGCAGACGTTCGTGCTTCGCCACCGTCAGGGCGGGCGGCGCATAGATGTAGACCGGTCCCGTCCCGGCGCAGGCCTCGGAACACATGGACGAGGAATCGCCGGTCACGATGACGGCGTCGGCCAGGGCCAGATAGGCGTGGTATGGATTTTCGCCGGCGTTTCCTTCCCCCCAGCGGAACACCCGGTTGGGCGCGGTGATCGCCTCGATCAGGGCATCGGCGGCGTCCCCGGTGCGGCGGCTGGTGGTGACCAGGAGGGAGCCGCCCGCAAGCAGGGCCATTTTCGACGCCCGCGCCGCCAATTCATAGGCCATGTCCGGGGTAAAGGTGCGCCGCCGGGTGCTGCCGCCGACGATCAAGGCGATCCACGGTTTCGCCAAATCATCAAACCGTCCGCGCCAGCGCCCGGCTTCCTCGTCGAGGCGGGTTCTCGTCAATTGATGAGGCGCGCCGGTGATGGCCAGGGTATTGGAACCGGAAACGGCGCCATCGTGCCGGGGCACGGCGATCAGCCCGAAATCGGCCCTTGCCCCCCCCGGGTCCATGACCTGGGTCAGAAAACACCCCGCCCCGGCCAGCGCTCGGATTTTCCGCGCCACCGGGGCCGTCCGCCGCCCGGCGGCAATCACCACATCGGGCCATGGGGGCTTAAGCCCCAGCCGGCTGTCCCCCGTCAGGCCGGCGAACGAGGCCCCCAACAGAACATTCGGCACCGCCGCCATTGGGCCGTAGGCGATTTCCTTGATCTGATAATCAATTCCCAGCGCATCGGCGACGCCCAGGCACTGACTGCGGTTGCCGGCGCGATCATCGATCAGCGCCCAGACCTCCGGCGTTTTGTTTGAATTTCTTTCGGCCATCATATGCGTCCAGACACTACACCAATACGCATATCTTTCGACAGCTTTTGGATTGCATTCTATAGTATGGGACACGGTCGAAATTTGGAGCCTATTTATGACCATTCCCGTTACCGCGAAATTCGCTCCCGGCGATCTTGTCACGCACAACCTGTTTGAATACCGGGGCGTGATCATCGACCTCGATCCGCATTTTCTGGGCACAAAGGAATGGTACGAGAACGTCGCCAAATCGCGACCGCCGAAGGACCGGCCCTGGTACCACGTGCTGGTCGATGGCGGCGATATCCGGACCTATGTCGCCGAGCGCAATCTGGAGTCCGATCCGTCGGGACGGCCCATCAACCACCCGGACGTCGACGCCCATTTTTTGGGCCTTGGCGAAGGTGGCTATATTACCCGCCGCAAGGAAAACTGACCGCAGGCAAGGTCAAGACCCCAGGGCGTCCTTCAACGGACCCAGAAACGGCTCATACCCTTTGCCCCGTCCGACGGCGGTGCGGTAGATCGGTTTTCGCACCTGCCAGCTGGACGCGGTGTGGACCACCCGGTTGGAGGAATGGAAATCGAGGCACGCCTCGTCCCAGCCGAGCCCGAGAAAATCAATGATCCGGCGGCTGGCGGCTTCCTGGTCCTCGACCATATCCTCGTACCGGACGTCCAGGATCGGCAACGCAAGAACGCTTTTCCAATGCTCCATCAGGCGCGCGCAAGCGCGCTGATAGCGAACGATATCCTCCAGATCGCAGGCCCAGGAATGAGACGCGGTGAAGTCCTGGCGGAAACACGACAGGCCCGTGTCCAGGGGGTCGCGCCGGCAGTAAAGAACGTGGGCTTCGGGAAGCATCAGCTGGATTTGCCCCAGATACAGCCAATTGAACGGCATCTTGTCGATGATCCTGGCGGCACCCTCCGTATCCCTGGTTAATTCGGCCAGATAGTGTTCGGCCTTTTCGTCCAGAATTTTATCCCCGGCGGCGGCCAAATCGCCGTCATCGCCGCAAACAACCCGGATCAGGTCAATCTCGCCCTTGGTCGCGGCCTGCGGATGGCTGGCCAGGATTTGTTCGACCAGGGTGGTGCCGGAGCGTGGCAGGCCGACGATATACACGGGCAGATCCGAGGGGTCGCCGGCGTCTTCGCGTTCCGTGAACAGGTCCGCGCCATAGGCCGCGATGATGGCGTTTACCCGTTCATCAAAGGCATCCGCGTCGAAGATGTGGCCCCGGGTTTCCAACTGGCTTTTCCTCAACTGGTTGCCGGCGTCGAAATCGGCGAACGCGGTCTCGAAATTCCCCCGTTGGTCGTTGATTTCCCCGAGCGCGAAATGAATCCGGATACGGTCTGCGTCGGGCAATCTCTTGTCCTGCAGCAATTCCCGGATGGCGCCGACCTCGGTCTCGCTGTATTGCCCGCCGATGGCGGTCGCCAGATTGTATTGCGCTTCGCCCAGGGCGGGTTTGATGGCGACCGCGTGTTTGAAACTTTCCACCGCCTCGTCCAGCCGCCCCACCGCCAGCAACACCACGCCCAGGCCCGCGTGGGCCTCGGCCAGGTTTTCGTACATTTCAAGAATGTCCCGGTATTTGGCTTGGGCCGCCTCAACGTCGCCGCTTTTGAACAGCACCCCGGCTAGGTTCAGCATCGCGTCGCCATACCCCTGGCGCAGGCCGATGGCGGTCTCGAAGGACTCAATGGCGCCTTGCCAGTCTTCTTTCTCCTTGAGGACGTTGCCCAGGCTGTTGTGTCCTTCGGCAAATTCCGGATTGATGTCGAAGGCTTCGCGGCATTCCTTCTCCGCCGCATCCAGCTGTCCCGCCTCGCGCAGCGCGATCGCCAGATTGGCCCGCGCCATCAGGGTGTTGGGATTGATCTTGATCGCCGCCCGGTAAGCGTTGACCGCCGTCAGCGCCTCACCGGCGCGCAGCAGGATGTTGCCGAGATTGGTGCAGGCCTCGACATACTGGGGATTCAGTTCGATGGCGCGCACGGCGGCTTCCTGGGCTTCGTCCAGGCGGCCCTGGACCTCCAGCGAGACGGCCAGGTTGTTGTGGGCCTCGGCGTGAGACGGATCCATTTCGATCACGTGGCGGCAGGCGGCCTCGGCTTCCTGAGGGCGTCCCAGCAGGTTCATGACGGCCCCGCAATTGGCATACAGGACCGGGTCGGTATCGTCGCGGGTGATCGCTTCGAGGATGAATTCCCCGGCGTCATCCATGCGGCCCTCGTTATAGGCGATCAAGGCCAGCATGTGGTAGGGCTCGGCGTTGAGCGGGTCCAGCTGGTTCGCTTCGCGCAACAGGCCCTGGGCGGCATCCGCCTCGCCTTCGTTGAGATGGCTTTGCGCCTTTTGTATCAGCGCCTGAACGGCGGGGTTAGCGGACGCGGCTGCCGCCCTGGCGGCTTGTTT
>JAESSX010000016.1 GCA_016763915.1 Rhodospirillales bacterium | reverse complement strand
GCCGCAAGACAAGGTCGAGGCCCTGGCCGGTTTGAGCCGGCGCCACGGTCCGATGGCGATGGTCGGCGACGGCATCAATGACGGGCCGGTGCTGGCGGCGGCCAGCGTCGGGGTGGCGGTCGGCGGGGCCACCGATCTGGCGCGCGAGACAGCGGACGTCGTCCTGCCGGAAGACGGCCTGCGACTGATGCCCTGGGTGATCGACGTCGCCGTCCGGGTACGGCGAACCATCCTGATCAACCTGGCCGGCGCCTTCGGATACAATGCCTTCGCGCTGACGCTTGCGGTCATGGGATGGCTTCAACCCGTGGCCGCGGCCCTGCTGATGGTCGCATCAAGCCTCACGGTCGTCGTCAACTCGCTACGCCTGAGCAAGCAGTGCGCGGGACGGATGACCAATCAAACCTGAAAGGGGCGGCAATGCTCTTGTGACGTGACCAACAGCGTTGACGAAAAAGCCGTTGCTGCTGATTATGGTGCCGTTGCCGGGCCTGATTGATATGGGGTTCGGTGATGAGAAGGTAAATCAGGATGCTTTCGTCTCTGCAATCTCTGCAACCTCTTCAAGCCCGCATCGAGTCCGCCAAAGGCGTGGACCGTGACCTTGACGCTGACATTGAGAGAATCCTGGTTGGCCCATCCGATGATGCGCAGGACTATACCGCATCCGTTGATAGATGCCTGGAGTTGCTTCATGCCATTTTGCCGAATTGGCACTGGCACCTTGGTCGTGGCGCGTCCGGTGTAATGCCGTATGTGTCCCTATCGAATGATAAGATGACGGTGTCTGCTGATGGCACGACGGTACCGCAGGTGATACTTACGGCAATTATCAAGGTGCTAACAGAACAAGAGCGGAGCCAGACCTAGGCACGGCGCGGAGGTGCCGGAAGCTCCCAGATCAAGAGATTTCTCAATCTACGGTCTATTCAAAAAGGCGGCGCGTAAAATATTTTTCATATCACCGTCCAAGACACCCAAGGTGTCCTGGTCACCGCCTGAGACGTTCGGTGATGATCGCTTCGGTGTTTTCCGCCGCTGTTTCTCAGACCGGCGCTTGGCAATCTTCTTGGGGGATCGAGCCATCCTGGGTTCCTTCTTCTTTTCCTTCCCGGTTTTCTCACCAAGAAACTTTTCTATCGTGTATGCAGGATACGGCAAACATGCCTTCTCCGTACACCCACCAATATCCGCTTCTGTTCACAACCTTCCGGAATGCCGGCCAGCGATCATCAGGGCGTTACAGTTATATCTGCTTTCGGGGGCAATGCAGACATAAATCACAGCCCCGCAGTGGGTCCGTTATTGGTTGTTGAATAGCTTCATGTTGGGGGTCGGGCATCAGTCCAGAAGCAACCCGGCGTGGTGGGCGAAGTGATCCTTCATGAAACTTGCAATGAAATAATAGGAATGGTCGTACCCCTCCTGCATGCGCAGGCGAAGCGGCTGCCCGGCTTTCCCGCAGGCCTCGGTGAACAGGTGGGGTTTTAACTGTTGTTCCAGAAAATCGTCCGCCGTGCCCTGGTCGATCAGGATTTCAGAGGCAACCTTCGCACCGCCGTCAATCAGCGCCGTCGCATCGTTGTCCTGCCAGGTTTTACGGTCCGGCCCCAGGTAACCGCCAAGCGCCTTTGTCCCCCACGAGCACTGGCTGGGGGCAACAATGGGAGAGAAGGCGGAAACGGAGCGGAAGGTTTGCGGATTTCGCAGCGCGATGGTCAACGCCCCATGCCCGCCCATGGAATGCCCAAAAATCCCCTGGCGATCATCGCGCGCCGGGAAGTGACCGAACACCAGTGCCGGCAGTTCCTTGACCATATAGTCGTACATCTGAAAATGCTCAGACCAAGGGGCCTCGGTCGCATTGACATAGAATCCTGCACCTTGCCCGAAGTCATAGGCATCGTCGTCCGCCACGCCGTCGCCCCGGGGGCTGGTATCCGGGGCGACCACGATCAAGCCGTATTCGGCGGCCAGGCGCTGGGCGCCGGCCTTGACCGTGAAATTCTCCTCCGTACAGGTCAGACCCGAAAGCCAGAAGAGGACCGGACGCGGCCCGCTTTCGGCCTGCGGCGGAACGAAGACACTGACCCGCATGTCGCAATCCAGCGTCTGCGCGTGATGGCTATAGATTCCCTGGACACCGCCGAAGGCGCGATTTTCACTAATTGTGTCAATTGACATGGCCGACATTTTTCCTTCCCTGAAACATTGGGTTTTGTTTCTGTGTCAAAGCCTAAAAAACAAACACCCACCCGAAGCACGGTAGCACTTTGTTGGCGGTCAACAAAAAGTGTTCCGCTTTCAATCCTTGGACATGAGGAAAGCGTCCGGACTCGGAAACGGCGGATTTGGCCGGGCGGGGCGGTGGGCTTTCCAAGGCCGGGCAAAAAATCACCGAGACACCGGCAGCGGGTAAGAGCATAATTGAGGAAAGGCTAAAAAAAGCCATTGTGAACAAGAGATCAGGGAGGGAGTCATGGAAACACGCGCCGCCGTCGCCTTTGAGGCGGGCAAGCCACTTGCCATCGAAACCGTCACCTTGAATGGCCCGAAGGAAGGCGAATGCCTTGTCGAGATCAAAGCGACCGGCATCTGCCACACCGACGAGTTCACCCGTTCCGGCGAGGACCCGGAAGGCCTTTTTCCGGCTATCCTCGGCCACGAAGGCGCCGGCGTTGTCGTCGAGGTGGGCAAGGGGGTCGAGACGCTGAAAAAGGGCGACCACGTCATCCCTCTCTACACGCCTGAATGCGGTAAGTGCGAATATTGCCTTTCGGGCAAGACCAACCTGTGCCAAGCGATCCGCGAAACCCAGGGCCAGGGCCTGATGCCCGACGGCACATCCCGGTTTTCCATCGGCAAGGATAAAATATTCCACTACATGGGCACGTCGACGTTCGCTAACTACACCGTGGTGCCGGAAATCGCGCTGGCCAAGATCAGGGAGGATGCGCCGTTCGACAAGGTCTGCTACATCGGCTGCGGCGTCACCACGGGCGTGGGCGCGGTGGTGTACACGGCCAAGGTGGAAGCCGGTGCCAACGTGGTGGTGTTCGGCCTGGGCGGTATCGGGCTGAACGTGATCCAGGGCGCCAAGATGGTCGGCGCCGACAAGATTATCGGCGTGGACCTGAACCCCGCGCGTGAAGCCATGGCGCGCAAATTCGGCATGACGCACTTCATCAACCCGAAGGACGTCGGCAACGTGGTCGACCACATCATCCAGCTCACCGATGGCGGCGCGGACTACTCGTTCGAATGCATCGGCAACACGCAGGTCATGCGCCAGGCGCTGGAGTGCACGCACAAGGGCTGGGGCCAGTCGATCATCATCGGCGTGGCCGAGGCTGGCGCGGAAATCAGCACGCGCCCGTTCCAGCTCGTCACCGGTCGTGAGTGGAAGGGCTCGGCCTTTGGCGGCGCACGCGGCCGCACGGATGTGCCGAAGATCGTCGACTGGTACATGGAAGGCAAGCTCAACATCGACGACCTGATCACGCACACGCTGCCGCTGGAGCGCATCAATGAGGGCTTCGACCTGATGAAGCGCGGCGAGTCGAT
>JAESSX010000210.1 GCA_016763915.1 Rhodospirillales bacterium | reverse complement strand
CGAAATCGATGCAGGGAATGATGACGTCGAGCCCGTCGCGTTTTTTGATTTGCAAGAGACGCGAGAGCAGTTTTTCGGAGTCGTTGCTGTTCGGAATGCGGTGAATGGCGTCGAAGGTATCCGCTTGAAAGGCGCCGGTATCGAAGGGCCCGTAGACCAGTCCCAAAAGGCGCGCCACCTCGCCGGAGCGGGCCAGGGCCTTGGAGACGCCGCATCCGGAAAGGACATCCTCGAAAGCGCTGATTCCGGTGACGGCGACGACGGTGTCGCCGTTGGTTGTCCGCCGGCGGCCGCTGCGCCGGGCGCCGGCCTTGCGGCCGTTTGCCCAGCCGTGACGTTCCAGCCGGTTGATGTCGTCCATCGATACCGTAAAGTCGTGGACATGCCGGATATAACTGACCCCCGCTTCCGGCGCCCGGGGACGCCGCCGTCCGGGTTCCAGGATTTCCCTGAGCAAGGCCACCGGAAGGTTGCAGCCGGCGAAAGCCGACAACATGATCCAGGACGGAAAGCGGCAATTGATCTCGAACAGGTACAGCCGGCCGTTCGCACGGGAACGTATGAATTCGAGCTCCAGCGGCCCGCGCCACTGGAGTTTCTCGAGGATCTCGTGGGCCGTCTTCTCAACGTCCGGGGCGTTGACGACGCTACCGACCATGGCCTTGCCGCGGCTGTTGATGCCCTGTTTGCGCATGGAAACCATACCCAGACACGAGCCGTCGGCCCTGGCCACGGCGGCGACCACGTACTCCTCGCCGTCGATATATTCCTGCAGCAGAACGCCGCCGCCCCACTTCGCATCCAAGGAGACGGCTTCGTAATGCGCCTGAACGCTGTTGTGCACCTTGGCCGCGCCGGCGATGCTGCCCTTGACCACCAGCGGATAGCCGAACTGATCGGCCTGCATCGGCACTTCGTCGATGTCGGGAACATGCTGGGTGCGCGGCGTGAAGATGAAGTTGTTGTAACAAAACCGCGGCAGCAGGATTTTGGTCGTCGAAAGATAGGATTCCAGCGGCGGCAGGAGCGTCGCGATCCCGGCCTTGTCAAGTTGCGGCTTGATCCGGACGAAGGCGTTGACCTCCAGATCGAGGTTCGGGATCAGGGCGTCGAAGGGCCTTTCTTCGTGGATCGCCAATATCCGGGACGACATCTCCCGGGTCGCCTTGGCGAGCGGCGGAATGACGTGCAAACGGTCGACCAGACCGGGCAGCCAGGCGCCGGTTGACCAGGCGTCGTAACAGAGCGCGTAGATTTCGAGCCCGCCGCGCCAGCCGTGGCGAAGGGCTTCGGCGACGCCGATACCCGGGTCCGGACTGTCCAAGCCCCCGAAACCCGTGAGGGCGACCCTGGTCCTATTCACCATTCACCAGGTCCATGGACTGAAGTTTCCGCACCAAACCGATGACGTCGTCTTGCGCGTCCTGTTCGCCGACGTCGAAGTTCCGGCACACGGTTTCGGTGATTTCCTGGACCGTGGCGCCCTTCTCGAGGCATTGAAGGATGGTCCAGGCGGTATCGTTGCACGAACAATAGGTCGCGTTGAAGGTGTCGATAATGACGCCGCCGCCATCCTCGTCGTCTGCTCTCCGCAAAGCAGCGCGTGACAGCAACCGCCATGTGCCTTCAACCATTAGACCGACCCGCCACCCCTAACCGCCGGAAATTTTCATACCCCTGAGGGCGTCCGGGTAATAGGGCGAGACGTCAAGCGCCGCCTTGAAGTGCCGCGCCGCCTCGACCTTGCGGCCCAATGCGAGCAGCGCATATCCCATGCCGGTATTGGAATCGACGAGGGCAGGATAGGTCTTCAAGACCTTTGAGAACTCCTGTACGGCTTTTTTCGAATTGCCTTTGCGGTAGGCAATCCACGCCAGGGTCGAGCGCGCGTTGTAAACGACGGTCCAAGATTGCTTCAAACCGGGAAGCTCGATGGCCTCGTACACCGGGAAAAGGGTTTTGGGCTCCTTGGCGGCGGCGGTGGAGAGGTCCTTCACGGCCTTATCGTAAGCACCCAACCTGAACTGGGCGAAGCCGCGGCCGCGGAAGGCATTCGGGTCCTTGCCGCCGGCTTTCATGTATTCATCGAAGCGGTAGACCGCGCCTTTGTTGTTTTTGGCGAAGTAGTTGCCCCAGCCCATATACAGGTAGGCATCGCGAATTTCGCTTGGTTTCAGCCCAAGACTGTCAAAGCCGATATTCATGTAGGTCGGCGCCAGGCGGGCCGCGGCGACCAAATGGAAAGCCGCCTTCTTGCGGTCGTTCAGGGCCGCGTAGGCGCGGGCGTAAAGCGCCTGAATGTCGGCCGACAGGGGATACAGGGTCTCCGCCAGTTTCATCAGCTCAATGACGTCGGCCTGTCTTTTTGCCCGTGCCAGCTTAGAGCCGGAATAAACGTAGGTCGACAGCATTTGACGGGGGGCCTTCTTAAACGAGGCAATAAGCCGGCTGGCACCGCCGTCAATATTCTTCCGGTCGATGTCTACATGGGCGAGGCCGGTTTCGGCGAACGGCGAATATATCTTGTGCCCGCTGGTCTGCACATCCCCGAACAGGGCCGCGGCGGCACCGGTCTGGCCGAGTTTCAGGTGTGTCCAAGCCGAGCCCAGCTTGGCGCCGGCGTCACTGCCGCCGGCCTCGAAATACTGGTCATAGCGGACCTTGGCGGCCTTCAGGTAGCCGGCCGCGTACAAGCCGTTGGCCATCGCCCGGTAGGCTTCGCGGACGTTGTTCCCGCCGATGCCCAGGGACTCGAATCCCGGGCTGATGTAGACCGGCGCCAGACCGGTGGCGATGACGGCTTTTTTCGCGGCCGATGCGGGGTCTTTCAAGCCCTTGAAGGCCTTCGCCATCTGGAACTGGATGTCGGCGGAATAAGGGTAAGTATACTGGCCCATTTTCAGCAGCGACATGGCCTGGGAATATTGTTTGCCGTCGAGCATGCGCTTCGCCGCCATCGTATAGGAGGCCAACACCTGGAACGGGTTGGCCGTGAACGACGCCGTCAGGTATTTATGCGCGCCTTCGTGGTCGTTGCGGTCGAGAAGCACGAACCCCATGCCCTTCGCGGAAAGATAGGCGTTGGGATTTTTCTCGAGGATGGCGCGGAACTGCTGTTCCGCCTTGGCGCGGTCGCCGCGGTAGTAGTCGACCCAGGCAAGTCCATCGTCGATCAGCCATTGGGCCGATGGCGTCGCGTCATTGCGGGCCTCCGCGAAAGCCTTGGCGGCGGCGGCGAAATCACGCGAATTCAAGAATCTCCAGGCGCGGTTGTAACTGCCGAGCGAGGCCCGTTCCGAGGCCACCAGTCCGGTTCGGGCATTCACCGAACCGGCATCGATCTCCAGCGCCGCACGAAAGGCTTTAAGGGCCTGCTTGGGCTTTCCCAAGATGATCATGGTCCAGCCGCGGCCCTCTTCGGCGGCGGATGTGCCGTTGGCCTTGGCCTCGCCGCGTTTGGCTTCGAACGCGGCCAGGGCGTCCTTGTATTTGCCTTTGTAATAGGAAGCCCAGGCATCCTTGACGATGACGGCCTTGCGGAGGCGCAATTGGTAGAGGCCGGCAAGCGCGGTCGGATTGTTCGGCTGCATCTTCAGCGCCGCCTCAAAGCTGACTTTCGCTTCGTCCATCTTGCCGACGGCGATCTGACCAAAACCGAGCAGGGCCATGAAAACGGGGCTTTCGTCATGTTCATCCGCCAGGGCCGCGTAGGCATCGAGGGTTTTTTGCGGGTCCTTGATCCGCTGCAACACCGTACCCAACAGAACGATGAGGCCATTGTTGTAATTGACCTGTTTGTTGCCTTCGACGGCGTGTTCCAGGGCCGTTTCCAAATCCCCCTTGGCCAGGGCGATGCGGGCCAATCCATCGCGGCAGAAGAAACAGTCGTCCTTGCGGCTGAGGCCTTTTTCGAAATAATCCTTGGCGCCGTCCAGGTCCTTCTTGTTCATCATCAGCCAGGCCAGACCGACCATGGGGTCGTCTTCCTCAGCCTGGTCATCGACATAGTTGGACCATTCACTCTCGAAGAGCTTCGCCGCCTTTACGGTGTCACCGCGTTTGGCCGCCAACCAACCGCTTGCGTCCGTCACCATGAATTTCTGCCAGCACATTGCGGCGGCCTTGGCCTTCCCCAGGTAGCTTTCGACATCGTCGAATTTTCCCAGCTTGATGCTGGTCCAGGCGACGCCGAGATTGCTGTCAAAACCGTTGGGGTCGATTTTGATGAGCTTCTTGAAGGCGTCCTGCGAGGCCAAATAATTGTCGAGCATGAACTCCGTCCAGCCATACAGGCCGAGCACTTCCTTATATTGAAAGTGTTCCTTGTCCTTAACAATTTTCAGCGCTTGAGCGCGGGCGTTGACGAAATCCTTGTCGATAAAATCTTCTGTAACGAGGTATGCGGTTTCTGCTTGCAGTGGCGTCGAAACCACGAGGGTCAACAGAAGGATCCCGCCAACGGTCAAAATTCGGCGGAAACCAGGGGAACGCTTTTTTTCACCCATGGCACAGCTCCAAACTATGATTAACGGATTATATCATGAATTGGGGGCGGGGTGTCCATTGGACCGGCGTTCAAGATACTCGTGGGACAGCATGGAGACGATTTCCTGGTCGATCCAATTACCGTTGCGCCAGGCAACCTCGCGTTG
>JAESSX010000015.1 GCA_016763915.1 Rhodospirillales bacterium | reverse complement strand
TCTTGTTCGCCATGAGTCGGGCTGACGCTGCTGTCCATGTCGAGAAGGATCATCTTTGGCGGGCGGCGGTCATGGACACGTTCGATCCATGCCCCGTTCATGTCGGCCAGCACTTCAACGTTCGCATCGCTCGCCAGAAGCTCCGTCTCGAAGCGCCCCATCTGGCTGGTGGACGCCGCCTGTCTTTCGACGGCCTTGCCGCCGACAATCCACCGCATGGCGGGATCACGTCCGAGACGCTCGGCGTCGTTCACGTCTTCATAACCACCAACGCGTCCAAACAATGATTGGCGGAACTGACCCGTCATGCCTTTCGAGTTCCGGCAACCGGAATCTGATCAGTGGTACAGGAGATAATAAAAATGCCGAATACGGACACGGACGAATCCAACGACCCGAAAACGGAGCCGCGCACCAAAACCTTAGAAAACCGGTGTGCCTGAGTCGCCCGGCGGCAGGCCGCCGAAGGGCGGAAAAAAACAGATTGCCGCGGAAACCGGCCCGACAAGCGTCAATCCTTAGCCCGAATCAATAATTTTTTGGCGGGAAACGTCCTTCGGGACTTTGGCGATTTCTGCGCTAAATATATAAGCAATTCAATTGGTTAATAACCCGATTTGGTCCGTGTCGGGGGACCGGTGATTTATTTCGAAACACTTTGCAACATACTGACATTTTCATGTCCTACACCTGACACATAACCGATTCAATATAGCCTACTAATTTAGTTTAGAACTCGGGTCTCCTGTTTTCGCGGGCTACCGGGGGGAAACATGAAAACCCGTCCTAGGGAGTGACGGGCGGAAATCTGAAACGAGACTGTTTAATAGCCATCCTTTGAAAACTTGCAGATGAAAGCGGAGATAAACGTAATGAATCAAACAAATCTTGCCGAGGTCGAATTAGAAGCCCCTCATAGCACCGCCGATGGCCTTGATGCACAAACCTATAGCCGGCTGATCGACAACCTGCCGGCCAACGTTATGCTCTGCGATCCTGCGACCTTCAACATTACCTATGCCAACAAGACCAGTATAGACACGCTCCGGCAGATTCAGGATTTGCTGCCCCATGGCGTCACCGCCGACAATATCGTCGGCCAGTGCATCGACGTTTTCCACAAAAACCCGAGCCACCAGCGCCAGATGCTGGCCAATCCGGCCAATCTGCCGCACATGGCGATCATCCGCCTTGGGCATCATCTCCTGGAACTCAATGTCTCGGCACTGACCAATGCCGTGGGCGCTATCGAACACTTGTTGCTGTCGTGGACCATCGTCACCGAGCGCGAGAACCTCAAGCAGATGGTCGACGTCATGCCCATCAACATCATTATGTGCGACCCCAAAACCCTTGAGGTCACCTACATCAACCAGACCAGCATCGACACACTGAAAACCGTGGAACACCTGCTCCCGATCAAGGCCGATGATTTAATGGGTAGTTGCATCGATATCTTCCACAAGAACCCGAGCCACCAGCGCAAAATGCTGGGCGATGCCAACAATCTGCCGCACAAGGCGAAGATTTCACTTGGCGAGGAAACCTTGTCGCTGGACGTTTCCGCGATCATCGACAGCACCGGGTATTACGTCGGCGCCATGGTCGCTTGGAACGTTATTTCCGACCAGGTGAAAATGGCCAACAACGTCAAGGAAGTGACTTCCATCGTCGCCTCGGCCTCGACCGAGTTGCAGAACACCGCCCAGAGCCTGTCGGCGACGGCGGAACAGGCGTCCGCCAACGTGCAGACCGTGGCTTCGGCGGCCGAGGAATTGTCGGCCTCCATTGAGGAAGTCGGCCGTCAGGTCAGGGAATCGTCCGAAATCGCCCAAAGTGCGGCGCATGAGGCCGAACAGACCAACGCCTCGGTCGAGGAACTGGCCGAAGCCGCCGACAAGATCGGCCAAGTGGTTGAGTTGATCAGCGATATCGCCGCCCAGACCAACCTGCTGGCCCTGAACGCCACCATCGAAGCGGCCCGGGCCGGGGACGCCGGCAAGGGATTTGCCGTCGTCGCCAACGAGGTCAAGTCGCTGGCCAGCCAGACCGCCAAGGCGACCGGCGATATCTCGGCCCAGATTTCGGCGATCCAGGCCGCCACCGGCAATGCGGTGACGGCGATCAAGGGGATCGGCGAAACCATCAGCAAGGTCAACGAAATCGCCGGTACCATTGCCTCGGCCGTCGAGCAACAGGGCGCGGCAACGCAGGAAATCGCACGCAACGTCCAGGAAGCCTCTGCCGGTACGCAGGAAGTTTCGACCAATATCGTCGAGGTCCAGAAGGCGGCCGGCGAAACCGGTGAATCGTCCACTCAGGTCCTCGAAGCGGCAAGCGAACTGTCCAAACAGTCGGAAGCCCTGCAGGCCGAAATCGCAGCCTTCATGAACGACGACAAATAGCCGAAACGGCAATCCCGGCTTTTAAAGCGGGCCGTGGCCAATCAGGCCGCGGCCCGTTTTTTTTGATTGTCGGTATCAGCCCCGCCGCATTTCCTGGATGATCTCGGCCAGAATGGAAACCGCGATCTCCGCCGGGGACGCGGATCCGATATCCAGGCCGACGGGCCCAAACAGCCGTCCCAGATCAGCGGCGCTCAGGCCCCGTTCTTCGAGCCGGAGATTGCGTTTTTCCTGGGTTTGCAGGCTGCCCAGCGCGCCGACGTAAAAGGCCGGGGACGTCAACGCCAAATGAAGGACCGGGTCGTCAATTTTGGGGTCATGGGTCAGCACGACGATGGCGGTGCGATCATTGACGTCAAGTTGCTTGAGCGCCTGGTCCGGCCAATCGGTCCGGATTTCAACGCCGGGGAAGCGCTCGGGCGTGGCGAAGGCCTCGCGCGGGTCCAGCACGACGACCTGGAAACCGGCAATCCGGGCCATGGGAACGAGGGCCTGGGCGATATGCACGGCGCCGATCAGGATCAGGCGGCTCGGTGGCGTGACGGATTCGATGAAATACGCGTCTTCGTCAATTTCAAAAACGTGATTGCGGTTCTCATGGGCGGCATCGATCGCCGCCTCGCTCAAACCACCGGAGACTTCCAGGGGGCCGCTTTTGATCCCCTCGCCTATCAGCGCCGAGGCTCCGTCGGTTAATCGCGTCACCAACGCCGAGGAAAGTCCTTCTTCGATTCGCTTGCGGGCGTCGCGGTACAACGCCGCTCCATCGTCGATGCGGCGGACCAGAACCTTGATTTTCCCGCCGCAAGCCAAACCGACCTGCCAGGCCATATCGCTGGTGACGCCATATTCCGAAACCCGAGGCGCAGCCCCTTCTAGGACTTCCATGGCATCGTGAACGACGGCGGATTCCACACAACCGGCGGAAACGGAGCCGACGATGGCGCCATCGTCGCGGATGGCCAGATGGCTGCCGGCCGGACAGGGGGATGACCCCCACGTGGAAACAACCGTCGCCAGGGCGGCGGCGTGGCCTTGATCCAGCCAGCCGGTCAACGTGTCGATGACTTCCATTTGCGGCAATGGAACCGATGAGGAGGAGGTCGTCATTATTGCAACAACAGGTAAGCGGCAAGCCCGGCGGCGGCCAGGGCAAGGGCTATCCGGAGTCCCGGAGCCCCCTTTGCCGGCGCGGTCTCGGGCTTTTCTCCGGCCGGGGCTTCGACGCCGGCCCGTTCCAGGACGATTTTTTCGAAATCCTTAAAGAACCTGGCCGCCAGCTTTTTCGAGGTGGCCTCGATCAGCCGCCCCCCCAATTGGGCGATTTTGCCGCCGACATCGGCACTGATTTCGTAACGCAGGACCGTTTCGCCGTCCACTTCGGTCAGATGGACCTTCGCCGAGCCCTTGGCGAAACCCGCGGGTCCGGCCTTGCCCTGCCCGGAAATGGTGTAGCTTTCGGGCGCGAGAATATCCGACAACGTGACCTCGCCTTTGAATTTGGCCTTGATCGGCCCGATCTTGGAAACCACGCTTGCGGTAAAGGCGGTCTCGGAAATTTTTTCCAGGGACTCACACCCGGGAATGGCGGCGGCCAGAACCTCCGGGTCGTTCAGCGCCGCGAACACCGCCTCTCGGGGCGCCGGAATACGAAATTCTTCTTTAAGTTCCATCGCCGCTTGGCCTTTTCTGTTTTTATTGACTTGTTCTATTGACTTGGGTTTTTTGTCGATAACCCCGTTCATTTGGGCGACGGGGCGGCAAAGATCAAGCATATTGTATACAAAATCGCCCCTCAGGTGCTGGCAAGGTCGTCCGGCGTATCGACATCGAAAAATATGTCCGGGGAATCCACATTGACCGGGTCGACGTGGTCCGACAACCGGGCCAATAGATCGCGCCCGCCACGGTCTCCGGTGATGGCGCCAAGGTCGGAAAAAAACCGCCTGGGCCACAAGACCGGGTTGCCGCGCCGCCTGTCAAAAACGGGCACACAGATGGACCGCCCTTCCCCGGCCCGGAAACTTTCCACGAGGCGATCGATAATCGCGGGCGAAATTCGGGGCATGTCTCCCAACAGAATGACCGCGCCCGTGCAATCGTCCCGGGCCGCCCCTACGCCGGCCCTGAGCGAGGTGCTGAGACCGTCGGCATAATCCGGATTATCGACGAAGCGCAGGTCCAGTCCCGTAAGCGCCGCCCGAATCCGCCCGCCCTCAAAACCGGTGACGACGACGACCGCGCTTAACTTCGAGGCCAGGGCCGCGGTAACGACATGGCGGACCATCGCCACCCCGCCAACCTCCGCCAGCAGTTTGTTCTGCGCCCCCATGCGCCGTGAGGCCCCGGCCGCCAGGACGATCGCGCAAATGCCGCCGGGTTCGTGTTTTAGCGCTGAATTCATAGATTTTTCCCGTAAAATATTTTTTATGAACCCCGTCTTTTCAAAGCCGGGGTTCTATGGTTTTGTGTCGGCTGGCTTAACGCCCCAGAACATCCAAATAAACGATCCATAAAAACGTATTGGGCCTTGGAAACGAAACGATCATGCCAAAAATCACCCTGACAGTGAACAACGAACCCGTAACCTGGGATGTCGAAGCGCGCACGTTGCTGGTGGAACTGATCCGCGAGGAACTCGGGCTGACCGGCACCCATGTCGGTTGCGACACCAGCCAGTGCGGCGCCTGCGTCGTCCATGTCGATGGCCGGCCGGTCAAAAGCTGCTCCATGCTGGCGGTGCAGGCCGACGGCGCGGACGTGCTGACCATCGAAGGCGTAAGCCCCGGGGACGGGCTCACCCCCTTGCAGCAGGCGTTTCACGACCACCACGGCCTGCAATGCGGGTTTTGCACGCCGGGCATGGTGATGACGGCGTCGGCCCTGCTCAGGGACAATCCCGACCCGACGGAACAAGAGGTCCGCCACGGGCTGGAAGGCAACATCTGCCGGTGCACCGGATACCAGAACATCGTCGAGGCCGTGCTGGCCGCGGCCAAGACTATGCGGGGCTGAACCATGCAGGATTTTTCCTATCACAAACCGGCGACCCTGGAGGCCGCCGTGGACGCCATCGAAAGCCTGGAAGACGGCCTGTTTCTGGCCGGCGGCCAAACCATCCTTCCGGTCATGAAATTCGGGCTGGCCCAGCCGACGGGCGTGGTCGACCTGTCCGGGATCGGCGATCTTGTCAAAATAGACGTCTCGGACACGATGGTCGCCATCGGCGCGATGACGACCCACGCCTTCGTGGCCGCGTCCGCGGACGTGCGCCGGGTGTCACCGGCCCTGGCCTAACTGGCCGGGTGTATCGGTGATGCGCAGGTCCGCAACCGCGGCACCCTCGGCGGCTCGCTGGCCAACAACGACCCATCCGCCGATTATCCGGCCGCCGCGCTGGCGCTGAATGCGGTGATAACGACCAACACGCGGCAAATAGCCGCCGACGATTTTTTCGTCGATATGTTCGAAACGGCCCTGGACGAAAACGAAATCATCACCGGCGTGGATTTCCCCGTCGCCGAGCGCGCGGCCTATGCGAAATTCCCCAACCCGGCGTCACGCTATGCGGTGGCCGGCGTTTTTGTCGCCAAAACGGCGTCCGGCGTCCGCGTCGCGGTAACCGGGGCCGGCCCGTCCGTGTT
>JAESSX010000014.1 GCA_016763915.1 Rhodospirillales bacterium | reverse complement strand
GCGGGCCTTCTTCATGTCCGTGCCGTAGCCGG
The DNA here is from genome assembly GCA_016763915.1 of Rhodospirillales bacterium. Next base: position 3,533 of record JAESSX010000014.1, on the reverse strand, counting down.
TCAGCTTCATCAACTCCGCCTTGGTTGCGGCCAGCGGATGTTTCGGGAACACCACGCCACCCACCGTCTTGACGATGGCGATGCGGCGCAGATACTTGGACCCGCCCCAGCGATCAACCGCCAGAGACAGGGCTTGACGCACCCGCACGTCCCCGAAGGGCTTGCGTTCCTGGTTTGGCGTATAGAACAAGGCGCAGTTCCAGTCACTTTCCTGAACGGTGATCTTGTCGCCCAGAGCCTTGACCAGGTCGTCACGCGCTTTCGGCGGGAATCCGCGGAACTCGATGGCGGCCCGGTCACCGCGGATGGCGTTCAGACGAATGGCCATCTTCGGCGCCGCGATTGCCTTGAAGCCATCCAGGTAGGGCTTACCTTTGAAATGGTAATTGGCGTACTTCTTACCTTCGACGAACGAACCCGGCTGATGCTGAACGAAAACGAACGCACCCGTGCCGTTGATGTTCTTTTTGTGCCAATTATAGCCGTTGATCTTCTTGCCCTTACTGTCTTTCGTCCTGGCCAGATCCTTTGCCGACATGACGATGTTGAACGGCGTCGCCACGGCGGGAATAAAGGAACCCGACGGGAACTTCAACTTGAACACGACCGTGGTATCGTTCGGCGCGCTGACGGATTCGACCATCTTGAAGAACGCCTTGCGCGCGCTCGGGATACCCTCGGGCGGGAAGATGATCTTTTTGTAGGTGGCGACGATATCGGCGGCCGTCAGGGGCGTTCCGTCATGAAATTTGACGCCCGTGCGGATTTTGAAGGTGTATTTCGTGAAACCGTCCTCACCCGTGGGTACCGAGCCCTCGCACAGGTCACAGACAAAGTCGGTCGGCGACGAAGGATTGTCGGGGTTAACCCTTATCAAAAGGCTGTAAAACGGACGGATCGGGTGAATAACCCCGAACGTGGTTTCCCGGTGAAGATCGTAGGACGGGATTTTCGACCCGACCACGAAGTTCAGCACACCACCGGACTTCTGGGCTTTTGCGGCTCCCCCCGCACCCAGGGCCAAGCCAGCCCCGATGGCAATCGAGAGTGCCAATTTCGAATAGATGTTTTTCATCAGTATGTCTCCTCTCCCAGTGAAATGAGAAGCTTATAAGGTGCTTCTCAGCCTCAATTTATGCGCCATTCAATTGTATACGAATGATCACACTTCCGAACAGGCCACCCAATGGCCCGGTTTAATTTCCCTGAATTCTGGAACTTCTTTTGAACAACTATACACCGCCATGGGGCACCTGGGGTGGAAAACGCATCCGCTTGGCGGATTGATCGGGCTTGGAACCCCCCTTTTACGACTTCATGCGCTCTTTTGGCCTCAAGGGTGGGGTCCGGGATCGGCACCGCCGCCAGCAGGGCACGTGTGTAAGGATGCTTGGGATCGTCGTAAAGATCGTCGCAATCGGCGAGTTCGACCATGTGCCCAAGATACATCACCGCAACCCTGTGACAGATGTGCCGGATGACGCTCAAATCATGGGAAATGAACAAATACGTCAAATCGAATTCGTCGCGCAGATCTTCCAGAAGGTTGATGACCTGGGCCTGGATCGAAACGTCTAGGGCAGACACCGCCTCGTCGCAGATGATGACTTCGGGGTTCAGCGCCAACGCCCGGGCAACGCCGACGCGCTGGCGCTGGCCGCCGCTCATCTCGTGTGGGTAGCGGTCCGCAAACTTGGGGTTCAGCCCGCACAGCGACAGCAATTCCTGCACCCGCCTATTTCGTTTGTCGGGGTCGGAGATGATGCCGTGAACCTTGATCGGCTCGCCGATAATATCGCCGATTTTCATGCGCGGGTTCAGGGAACTGAAGGGGTCCTGGAAAATCACCTGGATTTCCTCGCGAACCTTGTACATTTCCTTTTGGCTTATCTTCGTCAGGTCGCGTCCTTCGTACAAGATTTCGCCGGCGGTGGCCTTTTCCAGTTGCAGGATGCAGCGCCCCGTGGTCGTCTTGCCGCAGCCCGATTCCCCTACCAGGCCGAGGGTCTCGCCCTTTTTGATGTAAAAACTGATGTCGTCGACGGCTTTGACCTCGGCGACGACGCGGGAGATGAGGACCCCCTCGGTAATCGGGAAGTACATTTTGAGGTTTTTGACCTCGATCAGAACCTCGCCCAGCTTCGCCTTTGAAGGCTGAGCGTTGGTTTCGGTCCCGTTGTCGGTCAAGACGGCATTGGCCGGGGTCATAAATCCACCTTTGTTTTTTCTTTCAGGTTGCCTTTTTCAAAGCAGGCGGTGAAATGGCCTTCGTTGACCTCTTCCAGGTCCGGGAAGGATTTTGCGCAGTCATCCGTCGCGAAGCGGCACCGGGGCCGGAACGAACATCCGTCGTCGAGCTGCGTCAGGTCGGGCGGTTGGCCTTCGACCGGATCCAGTTTGGCCTTGCGGGGTTGATCCATGCGCGGAATCGAGTTCAACAGCGCCAGCGTGTATGGGTGTTGCGGATTGTGATAGATATCCTGGGCAGTGCCGGTTTCGATGATCTTGCCCGCATACATGACATTCACCCGGTCGGCATAGCGCGCGACGACACCAAGGTTGTGGGTGATGATAATCATCGAAACCCCAAGACGCTTGGTCAGTTCCTTCATCAATTCAAGAATCTGCGCCTGGATGGTCACGTCCAGCGCCGTCGTCGGTTCGTCGGCGATAATCAGCTTCGGCTCGCAACTCAGCGCCATGGCGATCATGACCCGCTGGCGCATGCCGCCCGACAGGTGATGGGGGTATTGATCCAGGCGCCGGGCAGGGTCGGAAATCCCGACCATTTCCAAAAGCGACAGCGCCTTTTTCCGGGCTTCTTTCTTGGAGATGCCGAAATGGGTGATCAGGGTTTCGGACAATTGTTCGTTAATCGACAGCACCGGGTTGAGCGATGTCATCGGTTCCTGGAACACAATGCCGATGTCGCGGCCTCTGATCTGGCGGATTTCCTCCTCGGTCAGGGTCGCCAGATCGATGCCGTCGAATTTGATGCGCCCAGCGACAATCTTGCCAGGCGGCCAGGGTATAAGCCTGAGGATCGATAGCGCGCTGACGGATTTGCCGCAGCCGGATTCCCCGACCAGTGCCACGGTCTCGCCTTCATCAACAGTGTAAGTAATGCCATCGACCGCTCTCACGATCCCGGCTGACGTGAAAAACTGAGTTTTCAAGTTCTCGATTTCGAGAAGCGTAGCCACGTTTCCCCCTTGGTATACATTATTCCTGGATGCCTTATGGCATTTGTTAGTAAAAACCTAGGAGCCTCACAAGGCCATGTCAATTCCCATTACGACATCGCCAAAACCCTATTTAAATCGGGTTATTTTTTCTTTGCATAAGGTATTGATCGGCCCCGGAACGGCGGTAATGATTATTGCACCGCAGGACGGACGGCAGAAAAACGACCCGCAGAAATTAATTAAATTTTTCATCCGAGGGAGAATACACATCATGACGTCGAAACAATACGAAGAAGGCCTGGCGATCAGAAAGGAAGTGTTGGGCGAGGAATACGTGGACGCGGCGCT
>JAESSX010000209.1 GCA_016763915.1 Rhodospirillales bacterium | reverse complement strand
GGGATGGGTCTGAGGACACCTTCGTTTCAGGCCTGCGCCCGGCGGACAGGGCGCAATCGTCGCCTGCGGCGCCGGAAAGCCTCGGCCTCCAGCCGGCCCACCTGGAACTGGTGCGCCAGGCCATGGAGGCGGTCATCGCAAACCCCATGGGCACCGCTTTTAAGGCCCGGATCCCAAAACCGGAGTGGCAGATGGCCGGCAAGTCAGGCACCGTCCAGGTGCGCCGGATTACCATGGCGGAACGCGAACAGGGGGTGCGCAAAAACAAGGACCTACCGTGGCGGGAACGGGACCATGCCATGTTTGTCGCGTATGCCCCCGTGCATGCGCCGCGCTATGCCGTTTCCGTCGTCGTCGAACACGGCGGCGGCGGATCGTCGGTGGCGGCCCCCATCGCGCGGGATATTCTAATCGATGCCCAACGGCGTGACTCGGCCCGGCCCGGGGTTCTGCCCGAAGACACCCGGCCCGCTTCACCGGGGAAAGCGAAACAGGTTTTCAAGGGCCGCAGTCGTCCACCTGGCGACGGGCGGCAAAACGCCCTGAGGGATTTCCTGGAGCGTAAAACAAGGAACCGTAAAACATGAACGACCATGTGCTGGGCGGTCCTGAGCTGACCATTCGTCAGAAACTCTGGCAGATTCACTGGTTCTTTGTCCTGATGCTGGTGGTGGTCGCCGCGGTGGGCTTTGCCATGCTGTATTCGGCCGCCGGCGGCAACGTCGACCCCTGGGCCAAGCGTCATGCGCTGCGCTTCGGCGCCGGTATCGTGTTGATGATCAGTGTTGCCGTGATCGATCCCCGCATTTGGCTGCGATACGCCTATGCCTTTTATTTCGCCGTTTTGCTGCTGCTGTTGGCCGTCGATGTGGGCGGCGCCATGGGCATGGGGGCGCGGCGCTGGATTAACCTCGGGTTTTTCAACCTGCAGCCGTCGGAAATGATGAAAATCGCAATGGTTCTGGCGCTTGCGCGCTATTTCCACGGCGGCAACATTGAAGACATCCGCCGACCGACGTTTCTGATTGCGCCGTTGCTGATTGTCGCGGCGCCGTCGGTGTTCATTCTGCGCCAGCCCGATCTCGGCACCACGCTGATATTGATGATTACCGCCGCCTCGCTTTTCTTCATGGCCGGGGTGCGGTTGTGGAAGTTCACCCTGATCGGTGTCCTGACCCTGGCGGCGATGCCGATCGCCTGGCAATATATGCGCGATTACCAGCGAAACCGGGTGCTGACCTTCCTCAACCCGGAAAATGATCCGCTGGGCGCCGGATATCATATTATCCAGTCGAAAATCGCCTTCGGGTCGGGCGGCCTGTCGGGGCGGGGCTTCATGCAGGGGACCCAGGGGCACCTGAATTTTCTGCCCGAAATGCAGACCGATTTTATTTTCACCATGCTGTCCGAGGAAATGGGCCTGATTGGCGGGCTGGCGCTGCTGGGCCTTTATATTCTGCTGCTGGCCTATGGAATTTCCATCTCGATCCGTTCGCGGTCCCATTTCGGGTGCCTGCTCGGCATGGGGGTGACGACAACCTTTTTTCTGTATGTGTTCATCAACATGGCCATGGTTATGGGGCTTATACCGGTGGTCGGGGTGCCGCTGCCGTTGATCTCGTATGGCGGCACGGCGATGTTGACTCTGTTGTTCGGATTCGGGCTGTTGATGGGGATTTGGGTGCACCGCGACGTAACCATCGGCCGGCGCGGCGCCGCCGACTGATGACCCCGGGCCTTCGCGTTTTTCCGCTTATCGACAAAGCCGCGCATGTCTGGTATATCGCATCCCTTCCCTATAAGGGCGCTTAGCTCAGTTGGTAGAGCAGCTGACTCTTAATCAGCGGGTCGTGGGTTCGAATCCCTCAGCGCCTACCATATCAAAGCCCTGCAACATTAGTATGTTGCAGGGCTTTTGTTTTGATAGATTGAGTGTGTTGGAACCCCAGAAATTGCTTTGGGGTTCTCTAGGGGTTCCATAGAAACGCATTTCAATGGGTTTTCCGAACTCTTTTCCGTTTAGGGCTCTGGGTGTTTTGTTCCGGCCCCCCCGGGTACCCCCCGGGGCGGGCGCGGAAATGAGCGTGCCGCACCCCGAGAAAATTTTTCTGTTTCCAACTTTTGAATAAGTTGTTATGCGCTGTAGTTTTTAGAATAAGTAATGCAATTATCAACAGTTACAGGACTGACAATAGTTAAAGTAACAATGTTTTGCTCTCGCAATGGTGGTTATTTTTCTGTAGCGCACCAACCAAGGTACATCCAATACACCGAATTAACAGCTTGAGGTTTCAAATGACCAACGAAAATGAAGCACTCGAAACAAACCTCCGAAAGCATGAAGAACAAGATATTGAACATTCTCAGCCTTGGGGTGACGACAAGCTGGAACGAAAACAGGCAGCGCAAATTCTCGGACGCGTCCTTTTGAGCATCGAGCAGCCGTACGTTGTGGCGATCAATTCTCCATTTGGTACGGGGAAAAGTTTTTTTGTGAACCGCCTTATCCCACCAAGCGCGATAGGAAAGGGCGTGGGCGCCATCTGTTAGATTCTATCCACTAGGAGATCGTCACCGTCCCCGACGCGGGATCGACTTCGACTTGATCGCCGGTCTTGATCATCGTCGTAACATCGCCGTCGAAACGGTCACACATTGTCAGATTGGCAAGGGCGGCTCCCTGAGCAAGAATCGAGTTGGCGGTGTTGAAAAGAATGGCCAACGGTGCCATGCCGCGTGATTTCATCTCAAGCAGCATCCAGGCCGACGCGACGCCGCCCTTCGACGTGTTCAACACGAGGATTTTATCGACGTAGGATTGGCCCACCAGTTTGTGCTGCGGGCGCGAGAAAATTCCCTTGATGCGGTCCAGGTCGTAGCGGGCGGAGAAGTTGTCATCGGCGACGATGGCCTCGCCTCGCACCTTCTCGCCGATCCCCTTGTGGCATTTCAATATGGTCGTCATACGATCTCTCCCTTGATCGCCGCCTCGATGCATTCCTCCATGCTGGCCAAGGCGGGCTCGTAGCCGTAACCGCCAATGATATTGACGATCTTGGTGGAATTACTGAGCAGGCGTTTCCAGCCATTGGCCTCGCCGATCTCGCGGGCGTATTGCTGATAAAAACAGGTGCCCTGTAAAACCTTTGCGCCCGAGTCCTCGATGCGCCGGGTGATGCCCATGCGCGCGCTGTCTGCGGCGACGCTTGGAGACGTGCAGACAATGACCGATGTGTCGGCATGAATTTTCTTGCCCTCAAGCAAACCGGCGACCTGACTCATTTCGACAATGGAGAGCTGCGGCGCGGCGAAAACCACGACATCAACCTTGTCGCCCTTGCCGCCGAAGCTGCCTTTTAGGTCGTCCAGGTCGCTCTTCGTGATCTCGTAGGCCTCCGGCGCCGCGCCATCACAAACATCCGCGAGGGTAGGGGCTTCCGGCGTGATCCCGACCATGTGGAACAGCGG
>JAESSX010000208.1 GCA_016763915.1 Rhodospirillales bacterium | reverse complement strand
CTGCGCCGTCATCATCAGCCACGATCGCTGGTTCCTCGACCGCATCGCCACCCACATGCTGGCCTTCGAAGGCGACAGCCATGTCGAATGGTTCGAGGGCAACTATCAGGACTACGAGGCCGACCGGCATCGCCGGCTCGGCACCGACGCCGACCAGCCGCACCGCATCCACTACAAGCCGCTGAAACGGAGCTGACGCCGCCGCAATTAGCGTGCCGACCGCATGCTGTGATACGATTTCGTCCCTTTTGCGGCATGGAGCCCGAAATGGCGGACGCACCCGAAGCCCTGATACTGGATCTGGTCGAATGGCTGGTGGCCGGGCCGCGCGCCTACTCCGACGTGATGGACGCCTGGCGCACATCGTGCCCCGGGCTGCCGGTGTGGGAGGACGCCGTCGATCGCGGGCTGGTCGCCCGCGCCTTTGATGACCAACTGGGCGCCGTCGTCACGGTGACGCCGCGGGGCCTTGATCTTCTGGCGAAAGAGAACCGCCTGGGGCGCGCGGCGCCCTGATTACCTGGCGCCTTTGGCGGCCTTTTCGGCGGCCTTGAGTTCGGCCGTTTTCCGGCGCAGTTCCTCCAGCAGGCCGGACACCTTGCCGTCCTTGCGCCGGATGATGGAGCCGAAATCGGAGCGCAGCGTCTGGCTCATGGACGCGCCTTCGACGATGACATCGAGGATTTTCAGGACATCCCCCCTGGCGCCGACCCGCCACAGCACATTGACCGGCCGCGCGGTGTCCCGCGGAAGCCGGCTGAACACGGTCACGTTGGTGGCGTTATCGGAGCGCACCTTGACGATGTCCAGTTTTGCGCCGGCATAGCGTTTGAACCGGTCGACATAGGACACCACCATCAGGTCCTCGAACAAGCCCAGGTATTCCTGTTGTTCGGCCTTGCTGGCGGAGCGCCAGTTGCGGCCGAGGACGAAACGCCCGATGGCGCGCACGGCGAAATGCTTGTTAAACAGGACGCGGAACTTCTCAATGCGGACTTTGTCGGGCGTGTCCGGCAGGGTCAGCGCATTGATCGCCTCTTTCGACAGCGAGCGAATGAATTCCCCGGCCTTGTCTTCGAGGCCGGCGGTGGCGGCCGTCGGCAGGCCGAAGGGCAAAGCAACGACAAAAACGAAGGCCAGCCCCTTAAGGGCGGGCCTGGAAAAACGGAGGCTGACCATGATTAAAGTTTCCGCGATACCTTTTGAGTTTGATCCAAAACACTGCCGGAGGGCGCAGGCCCCTTATCAATCCGGGGGCCGGCCGGGGCCTGGCCGAAGCCGGGCAGCGGCAAATTCACCAACGGATCGCCATTGGAAATCTCGACTAACCGGCGTTGGCGGTACAGACTGCGTATGGAGGCGTAAAAATCAAGGGAAGATTTTTCCAGATCGTCCAAAGTATCCATGTGAACCGCCCGCAAATCCACCATCTCCGTACCGGTGCGGGCGACCACGGCGTAATTCCGGTTCGTGTTGGCGGCCCACAGATTGAACGGATTGATCAGGAAATCGACGACCAGGCCGATGGCGTCGCGCGGGTTGGACGGCCCGAACACCGGCAGCATCATATAGGGCCCTTCGCCGAGCCCCCAGACGGCGAGCGTCTGGCCGAAGTCCTCGTCATGGCCTTCGATGCCCATATCGGTGGCGGGATCGTTGAGGCCCATCAATCCCCAGGTGGAATTAATCATAAAGCGGACCAGGGTGGCGGTGGCGCGGTCCAGTTCGCCCTGCAGGAGATCGTTAAAGAAGATGACCGGCGCGCGCAGGTTGCCCAGAACATGCTGGATGCGGTCCTGAAAGAATTGCGGCGTGGCGTCGCGGTACATCGTCGCCACCGGCTTCAGAAAGGCCCGGTCGAGGCCGCGGTTGAATTCAAAGAGCACCCGCATCACCGGTTCCGCCGGGTCGTTGAGTTGTTGGAATTCGGCGACCGCCTCGGGGTCGGACGCCGGCGGCGCCACGGCGCAACCGCCGGCAAGGAACAGAAACCCCGCCTGCATCAAACCGCCGGCGCGAAGCCGCGTTGAATGTCCTAACCGAGAAAGCATGTGCCCAGGCGGTTGGCCGCCCCCCCCTCTTAGATGACTCCGCCTGATAGTATTAAGGCGGTCCCAGTACCGCCGGCGACGTCATCCGCGAATCGACGTATATTACCATGGAATGGGGGATTACAATCCTTTTTTCACCAGATATAGATCATGTATAGACCATGGCGTCCCGGAAGGAATTATCTGTTGATTTTATATAAAGATATGTTTATGTCTTTAACTCATTTTAATTTCAGACCTTCCACGGACCTTCGCCATGCAAACCGAAGCCGCCAGGGACGATAAAACCCCCGGGGCGCACGCCCCCCGCCCGGACGACCGCATGGACGACCGCATGGACGCCCTGTTGGCGGCCTTGCGCGCGGCGGCGGAACCGACGCGGCTGCGCATCGTCGCGTTGTTGTCCAAGGACGAGTTGACGGTCAGCGAGCTGGTCCGCATCCTGGGCCAGAGCCAGCCCCGTATTTCGCGCCACCTGAAACTATTGACCGAGGCCGGCCTGCTGACCCGCCACCGCGAAGGCAGCTGGGTGTTCCACCGCCTCAATGACGGCGGCGGGACCGGGGCCGACGTGGCGCGCCACCTGATCGCCCTGCTGCCGAACGGGGAAAAACGCGACCTCGACCGGTTGAGCGCCGTCAAGCACGCGCGCGCCGAGGCGGCGGCGGCCTATTTCGACGCCATCGCCGAACACTGGGACGGGCTGCGCTCGCTTCATGTCGATGACGCAGAGGTCGAAACCGTGATCGGCGAATGGCTGGGCCGGTCCGCCATCGGCACCCTGCTCGACATCGGCACCGGCACCGGGCGCATCCTGGAAGTCCTGAGCCCCGGCATCGACCAGGGCATCGGCATCGACCAGTCGCGCGAGATGCTGAGCGTGGCCCGCGCCAACCTGGAACGGACGGACTGCGGCAACTGCCAGGTCCGCCAGGCCGACCTATACAGGCTGCCCTTCCCGGGCGGCGGGTTCGACGCCGCCGTGATTCATCAGGTCCTGCACTTTCTGGATGAGCCGGGCGCCGCCATCGCCGAGGCCGCCCGCGTCCTGGCCCCCGGCGGGCGGCTTTTGGTGGTCGACTTCCTGCCCCACCTGTTGGAAAATCTGCGCGACGAACACAGTCACCGGCGTCTCGGCTTCGCGGAAACGGATATCGCCGCGTGGTTCCGGCGCGCCGGGCTGCAACCGCTAAAGTTCAAGACCCTGGCCGGAAGCAAGCTGACCGTCGGCGTGTGGCTGGCCGAAAACCCTGCAACGCAACCCCCTCGCAAAGAAGCTGACCTATGACAGACATGACAGAAATTCTGAAATCGGAGCCCAGCCTCCCGATCGCCGCGCCGCTGCCTCAAAACGTGGCCGTGTCGTTCGAGTTCTTCCCGCCGGCGACGGAAAAGGCCAACCAGACCCTGTGGAACTCCATCCAGCGACTGGCGCCCCTGAAGCCGTCCTATGTGTCGGTGACCTACGGCGCCGGGGGCTCGACGCGTGAGCGCACCCACGCCACCGTCCACCGCATCTCCAAGGAAACCGACATGGAGCCGGCGGCGCACCTGACCTGTGTCGACGCGACGACCGGCGAAATCGACGCCATCGCGCGCGACTACTGGGACGCCGGCGTGCGCCACATCGTCGCCTTGCGCGGCGACCCGGCCGGCGATCACGATACCTATCAGCCCTATCCCGGCGGCTACGCCTTTGCCTCGGACCTGGTGGCGGGGCTGAAAAAAGTCGGCGATTTCGAGATCAGCGTCGCCGCCTATCCGGAAACCCACCCCGAAGCCGCCGGCGCCCAAGCCGACCTTGACAACCTGAAACGCAAGCTCGACGCAGGCGCCAGCCAGGCCATCACCCTGTTCTTCTTCGATATCGATGTGTATTTTCGGTTTCTCGACCGGGCGCGGGCCGCCGGCATCACGGCGCCGATCATCCCCGGCATCCTGCCGGTGACCAATTTCGCCCGCGTCGCCGAATTCAGCGCCCGCTGCGGGGCCGCGGTGCCGGCGTGGATGGCCGACCTGTTCGAAGGGCTGGACGACGACCCGGAAACCCGCAAACTGGTCGCCGCCGGCGTCGCCGCCCAACAATGCCGCGCGCTGCACGCCGCCGGCGTCACCGATTTCCATTTTTACACCATGAACCGGGCCGATCTGGTCTACGCCATCTGCCATATCCTCGGCGTCCGGCCGCAAAACTGAGTTAAAAAAAACATGCCTTCAACCATCGCAGACATTCTCCGCCAACGCATTCTGGTGCTCGACGGCGCCATGGGCACCATGATCCAGGACCACGCCCTGGAAGAGGCCGATTTCCGGGGAAAGCGCCTGGCCGATCACGGCTCCGACCTGAAGGGCAACAACGACCTGTTGACCCTGACCCAGCCGGACATCATCCACGACATCCACGCCGCCTTCCTCGACGCCGGCGCCGACATCATCGAGACCAACACCTTCAATTCCACCGCCATCTCGCAGGCCGATTACGGGCTCGAAGACTTCGTTCACGAGCTTAACTTCGAGGCCGCCAAAATTGCCCGGACCGCAGCCGATGCGGCGACCCGAAAGACCCCCGACAGGCCGCGT
>JAESSX010000207.1 GCA_016763915.1 Rhodospirillales bacterium | reverse complement strand
CCCCGCAACCCACCCCGCCCCGCCCCTCAGGAGACACCGCCATGCGCACCGCGACGATTGACCGCCGCACCAAGGAAACGGACATCAGCGTCACCGTCAATCTCGACGGCGGCGGCGATTATTCCGTCGATACGGGGATCGGGTTTCTCGACCACATGCTGGAACAACTGTCTCGTCACAGCCTGATGGACCTGACGCTGCGGGCGAAGGGCGACCTGCATATCGATTTTCACCACACCACCGAGGATACCGGCATCGCCATCGGCGAGGCGGTGGCGCGTGCGCTCGGCGACCGCGCCGGCATCACGCGCTACGGTTCCGCCCTGATCCCGATGGACGAAACCCTGACCCGCGTCGCCCTGGATATTTCCAACCGGCCCTATCTGATCTGGCGGGTCGACTTTACGCGCCAGAAACTGGGCGACATGGACACCGAATTGTTCCGCGAATGGTTCCAGGCCTTCGCCCAGGGGGCGGGGGTGACGTTGCACGTGGAAAATATCTATGGCACGAACAATCACCATATTGTTGAATCCTGCTATAAAGGTCTGGCCCGGGCCCTGCGCCAGGCGTTCGAAATCGACCCCCGCAAGAGCGACGCGGTGCCGTCAACCAAGGGGGTTCTCGGCGGATCGTTGTAAAGCCGCCTGAAAAACCGCCGGTAACCCTGGACGTCGACCATGAACCTCTATGCCGTATACCTTCGCCGCCACGGCCTCGACCCGGACCGGGACGTGGTCCTGATCAAGGAGGGCTTTTCCTGGCCGGCGTTTTCCCTGTCTTTTGTGTGGGCGTTGTGGAACCGTTTGTGGCTTGTGGCGGCGGGGTTTCTCGCGGCCCAGGGGGTGGTCGGCCTCGCCATCACCCTGCTTCGCCCCGACCCCCTGAGCCAGGTGTTCCTGTCATTGGGGCTGGCGGTCATTTTCGGTCTGCTCGCCAACGATTTGCGCCAGTCCAATCTGGCCGGGCGGAGCTTCGTGCTCACCGCCGTGACCAGCGGCAAGGACAGTGAGGCGGCCTATCGCCGGTTTCTCGACCATGAACCGGCGCTCGCCGCCGACCTGAACCCATGACCGTGACACCAGGCCTTTCAAGCACATGACCGTCGCCATCATCGATTACGGATCGGGCAACCTGCGTTCCGCCGCCAAGGCGTTCGAGCGCGCCGCCGGGGAAGCCGGACTGGACCTGGCCGTGGTGGTGACCCGCGACCCGGCGGATTTGCAGGCGGCCAGCCACATCGTGCTGCCGGGCGTCGGCGCCTTTGCCGACTGCCGGCGCGGACTGGCCGCCGTGGACGGCATGCAGGCGGCGCTCGAGGAGCAGGTGCGGGTTGCGAAAAAGCCGTTTCTCGGCATCTGTGTCGGCATGCAGCTGATGGCCGACATCGGCCGCGAATACGAGGACATCCCGGGCCTGGGCTGGGTGCCGGGCGAGGTGATTGCCATGACGCCGTCGGACCCGGGCCTGAAAATTCCGCACATGGGCTGGAACGATCTGACCATCAACAGTGCGCCGCACCCGTTGCTGGAAGGCATCCGGGGCGGCAGCCACGTCTATTTCGTACACTCTTACGTTTTTCAGGCCGCCAAGCCGTCGGATGTCCTGGCGACCGTCGATTACGGGGGGCCGGTGACGGCGGTGATCGGGCGCGATAACCTGGTGGGCACCCAGTTTCACCCGGAAAAAAGCCAGGCCTGGGGCCTGCGCCTGATTTCCAATTTCCTCAAGTGGCGACCTTAAAAGCATTTGCAACAAGGGCTGTAACGTAACCGAAATGATATTTTTCCCGGCTATCGATTTGAAAGACGGTCAATGCGTGCGGCTCTATCAGGGCGACATGGACCAGGCCACCGTGTTCGGCGATGATCCCGCCGCGCAAGCACGCCTGTTCGCCGAAGCCGGTGCGCGCTGGCTGCACGTGGTCGATCTCAACGGCGCCGTTTCCGGCCGTCCGGTCAACGAAGACGCGGTTATGGGCATCCTCGATGCGCTGCAGATCCCGGTCCAGCTGGGCGGCGGAATCCGCGACCGGGAAACCATTGATTTCTGGCTCGGGCGCGGCGTGCGCCGGGTCATTCTGGGCACCGTCGCCGTGCGCGACCCGGATCTCGTCAAACAGGCCTGCAAGGACCATCCGGGCCGGGTTGCGGTCGGAATCGACGCCCGCGACGGCTTCGTGGCCGTCGAGGGCTGGACGGAGTTGTCCGAAATATCGGCGCTGGACCTGGCCAGAAAATTCGAAGATTGCGGCGTTGCCGCCATCATCTATACGGACATCGCGCGCGACGGCGCCATGGAAGGCCCCAACATCGAAGCCACGGTTGAATTGGCGGGCGCGGTTTCGGTTCCGGTCATCGCTTCGGGCGGGGTCTCAAGCATGGCCGACCTGGAAGCCCTGAAAGACGCCGGCGCCGGATTGCTGGAAGGCGTCATCAGCGGCCGCGCACTGTACGACGGACGCATCGACCTGGCCGAAGCGGTCGGGCTGTTGTCGAGCTGATGCTTAAAGTCAGGATCATACCCTGTCTCGATGTCGATGCCGGGCGCGTCGTCAAGGGGGTCAATTTCGTCGACCTGGTGGACGCCGGCGACCCGGTGGAGCAGGCCCGGGTTTATGACCGTGCCGGCGCCGACGAGTTGTGCTTTTTAGACATCACCGCAAGCTCGGATAACCGCGACACCATTTTCGAGGTCGTCGCCCACACGGCGGAACAATGCTTCATGCCGCTGACCGTCGGCGGCGGGGTGCGCAAAACGGAAGACATCCGCAAACTGCTCTTGGCCGGCGCCGACAAGGTGGCGATCAACACCCAGGCGGTGAAAAACCCGGACTTCGTCGCCGAGGCGGCGGAAAAATTCGGCAGCCAGTGCATCGTCGTTTCCGTCGACGCCAAATCCACCGGCCCGGACACATACGAAATTTTTACCCACGGCGGCCGCGAAGCCACGGGGATCGAGGCCATCGGCTGGTCCCGGCGCATGGCGGAGTTGGGCGCCGGGGAAATTTTGCTGACCTCCATGGACCGGGACGGCACCAAGCAGGGCTTTAACATCGGCCT
>JAESSX010000206.1 GCA_016763915.1 Rhodospirillales bacterium | reverse complement strand
GCGAGGGATTTCCGGTAGTTTTCGAGGGCGCCCTGGTCGGCGGAAATGTCGCCGATCCTGCCATAACTGACGGTAAGGTCGCGCTGGGTCTGGGCATTGGAGGGGTTGTCCCCGGCGAGGCCTTGGAAAATTTTCATCGCTTGCTCATGAGCAGCCCGCCCCGGTTTCAGGGACCCCTTTTTCCGATGGGCATCGCCTGCAAACAAATACCTTAAGGCCTTGGTCCGCTTGTTCTGCGCTGGGGTCGCATCGGCTGATTTAGAGTAGAATTTGGCCGCCTCCTGGTAATTCAGGGCCAAAAGGGCAATTCCGGCCCGTTCCGCGATCAAATCGGCGATGGCGGTGCGCCGCCGCTTTGTCCGTTTCTCTTCTTTTGCGAGGCGGTCCTGTTCTTCGCTCAGGGCTTCGGCGAGAAGTCCGTCGGCGTCGGCGAGGCGGCCTTCGGAAACCGCCTCCCGGGCGCCGTCGATTTTGGCCGCGGCATTTTCGTCGTTGGCGTCGGACCGGGTTTTGGTTTCCAGTTCGCTCAGCCGCTTGAGGGTATCCAGATGGCCGTTTGCGATCTCATTGAGAAGCGCCGGAAAATTTTCAATGGGGACGTTTTTTTTGCCCAGAGTGTCGAAAAAAGACCGGATCGCCTGTTCGGTAAAAGCTTGGCTTTGGTGCGCCCGGTTGAGTTCCGCGCTCAGGGATCGGAACGCGGCGTCCTGGTTCGCGCCCGCGCCTTTCGTGGCAGCCTCGATGATTTTGGCGATGTCCCCGCTGGAGAGCCCCGTGGAGACAGTCACGTTGCCGCCGGCGCGGTTCACTATAACGCCGGGGGCGTTTTGGGTGATGTTCGTTTGTGGCGGAGGTTGGGGCTGGTCGTTTCTTAAAAGTCCCCAAATACCCCCGGCGGCGGCAAGCAAGATCGCAACGGCCGCGCCGGTGAACGCAGGGTGCGCTTCGATCCACTTTATGGGGCTGTCGCGAAACTCAACCACGCCGTGCTCCAGCGTTCTGTTTTACACCTTCTTGTTATCGCACGGATCGGGCTTTTTACCAATACAACGGCAGGCGAGCCGTAACGCCTAGAGGTCCACCGCCTCATAGTCCGTTTTGTCGGGGCGGCCGGGGGCCAGCAGCCAGCGGGGTTTGACCTCGTGACGTTCATGCCCCGGCAGCGCCAGCAGCGACGACGACACGGTGGCGAAGCCGCTATCCGTGTCGATGGTCATGCCCCCGTTATCCGCATCGTCGCGGCGGTCGCCCATCAACGCCTGCCAGGCGCTCCAGTCGCCGGTTTCCGGGTCGGGCGGGGTGGCGGCCTCGAACAGGGGTTTATAGTGTTTGATGCGGGGTGCCGCGGCGTCGTTAAGGTCGTGGGCGGTGATCATCGACAGGCCTTCGGCGATCGGCTCGGTGCGCACCGGGGCCCCCTCGCCGGGCGAACACAGCCAGTACGCCTGTTTGGCATCGGCGATGATCATGTTGAAAGACCGGTAACTCATGGGGTCGATGGCGGCCAGCGCGTCAGCGGCGACGGCGGCCTCGGCGTGGTCCATGGCCTCCAACGGCAGTTCGCCGCGGCTCCGCAAAACCGGATCGGGCCCCAGCGATCCCGGCCGGTTGAGGACACCGGCGATGACGCCCCAGTCGTTGAGCCCGAGCCAGGTTCCGCCCGCCAGATCGTCCAGCCCGGCCGTGACTTCGACCCGGTCCGGCCAGTGGCGGCCCGGCGGTTGCCACGATCGGTCCGCCATTTCGTCGCGGTTGGCGGCGAGGATAAGCGGCCAGTCATGGCCGGGGCGGCGGAGGATGACAATGGTGCACATGGGCGTTGTTTTTTTTAGGTCTCTGGGGGAGTTGATATGGGGTCCAAACGACTATACATAAACCTAAAGGATTACTAACAAGAGGACGAGGCAATGTCTGACACCTTCAGGACCCGGGAACGGGGCGAGGAACTCCGCTTTGAAATGAGCCAGGAACTTCAGTTCAAGGCCGAAGCCCGGCGCAACCGTCTGCTCGGTGAATGGCTGGCCCATAAATTCGGCCTGACCACGGACGAGGCCGATGCCTACGTCAAGGAGGTCATCGCGTCGGACCTGGAAGAGCCGGGCATCGAGGACGTTGTCCGCAAGGTGATGAAAGACATCGAAGACCGCGGCGCCGGCATCAGCGAAGACGAAGTGCGCGCCGAAATGGACCGGCTGTTCGCGGTCGCCTCCGAAAAGGTCAAGCAGGGCTTCAAGTCCGACAGCGTGTAATCTAAGGCTTCAACTCGGGGCGGATGATCGCCTGGGCGACGCGCATTTCGCCGGTCTCCGGGTTGATGGTGCAGGCCGGTGAGCCATACAGCACATAGCCCTTTTCCAGTTCCGCCGACACGCGTTTGCAAAACGCCGCGTCATCAATGCCGGTAAGCAGCCGGTATTTGGGTAGTTCCGCGTCCGTGTCGCTCATCGCTCAGGCCTCCCCGAAAACCCTCTCGAAAATGGTGTCGGCGTGGCGCGTGTGGAACGCCGTGGACTCGCCTTCGAACACCTCCGCCAGCTTGTCGGCGCCGAGCGCCTGCAAGACCGCCTCGTCGCGGGTGAGGTAAAACAAGAACCGGCTTTCGTGTTCGGCGGCTTTTTGATCTTCGGGCTCGGGCTCGACCGAGCCGTCCGGGTTGTCGGGGTCGATGCCGTAGCTGCGCCACACCTTCATGGCGTTGCGCTGGACGATGGCGTAGGCGTCCTCGCGGCTGACGCCGTTCTGGGTCAGGGTCAGCAGCACGCGCTGGGAATCGTGCAGGCCGCCGAACTGTTGCAGGTTTTCCAGCATCGTTTGCGGATAGACGACCAGCCTGTCCAGCATCGAGGTCAGGCGCGCCAGCGCGAAGTCCAGGGTCACGGTGCTGTCGGGTCCGATCATGCGTTCCACGGAAGAATGGGAAATGTCGCGTTCGTGCCACAGCGTGATGTTTTCCAGCGCCGGCACCACCGCCATGCGCACGATGCGCGCCAGCCCGGTCAGGTTTTCCGTCAGGATCGGGTTGCGCTTGTGCGGCATGGCCGACGAGCCTTTTTGGCCCTTGGCGAAATATTCCTGGGCTTCGCGCACTTCGGACCGTTGCAGGTGGCGGATTTCCGTCGCCAGCCGTTCGATGCCGCCGGCGATCACGGCGAGGGTGGCGAAAAACACCGCATGGCGGTCGCGCGGGATGACTTGGGTCGACACCGGCTCGATGGCGAGGCCCATTTTCTCCGCCACGTGGGCCTCGACGGCGGGGTCGATGTTGGCGAACGTGCCGACGGCGCCGGAAATGGCGCAGGTGGCGATTTCGGCCCGCGCCGCCAGCAATCGTTCGCGGCCGCGTTTGAATTCGGCGTAATGGCCGGCCAGCTTGATGCCGAAGGTGGTCGGCTCGGCGTGGATGCCGTGGCTGCGGCCGATGCAGATGTGGTGTTTGTGTTCGCGCGCGCGCCGCTCCATGACCACCAGCAGCGCGTCCACGTCGGCCAGCAGGATGTCGGCGGCCTGCATCATCTGCACCGCCAAACAGGTATCGAGCACGTCCGAAGACGTCATGCCCTGATGCACGAAGCGCGCCTCGTCGCCGACGTGTTCGGCCAGTTCGGTCAGAAAGGCGATGACGTCGTGATGGGTTTCGCGCTCGATCTCGTCGATGCGGGCAATGCGTTCGGGCGTATAGGGCTTGTCGCCCTTGTCCCGGACCGCCTGGGCGGCCTCTTTCGGGATCACGCCCAGGTTCGCTTGCGCGTCGCAGGCATGGGCCTCGATCTCGTACCAGATGCGGAACTTGGTGGCGGGCTCCCAGATGGCAACCATGTCGGGGCGGGAATAGCGTGGGATCATTTAAGTCTCTTATGCTTTAAAAATTAAGGCGTCCATCTTACAGAACCGCCACGGATTTGAAAAATGCCCTGTGCCCTTTACAACTTGCCCCGGCGGAACAGAGCAAACCACGCCAGCCCGGCGGCCTGCAGGGCGACCATCACGGCGAACGCCGCCTGATAGCCTTCGGCTGCGTAGCCGCCGCCGGTGGCCGGCCACATATTGATAATCACGCCCATGCCCCACTGGGCGGCGAACGCGCCGCCGAAGGTCAAGACGTTCAACCCGGTAATCACCCGCCCGGTCAATTCGGTTGGGAAATATCGCGGCATGGCGGCGTAGCTGAGAATCCCCGCCGTGCCGAAGAATCCGAATACCATCCACATCGGCAGCACCGCGCCGGTCCATTGCAGGACCATGGGCAGTTGCACGATGGCGAACATGATCATGCCGGCGAAGGCGACGGTGATGGTATGGATGCCCAGCCTGCCGAGCCGCTCGGCGATGACGCCCATGGCCAAAAAACCCGCGACCATGGCGATGGCGACCCACAACAGGTGTTGCGCTATGGTCTCGCGCCCGAGCCCCGCCACGTCGCCGAGCCACGGCCCGGACCACAGGCTCTGAGTCCCTAAGAACATGCTTTGCGAGGTGACGGTCATCGGCGCGATGCGCCAGAATTGAGGGCTGGTAACGACCTGAATGATGCCCGAGACTTGGTCTTTCATGGTGCCGGGAATGCTGTCGGTGCCGCCGCGCCGGGGCACGATGAGGTAAATGATCGCGGCAAAGAGGATGGCCAGCCCGCCGAAAAAGAAGAAAAGGCCGCGCCAGTCGGTCACCGCCAGCGCCATTTCCACCGGCACCGTGCCGGCCACCGCGCCGAGGCCCCCGGCCGCCATCTGCAAGCCGTTGATCAGCGGAATGCGCTCATTCGGCAGCCACAGGACATAAGCCTTGAACGCCCCCATCAGGCAGGCCGAGGTGCCGAGCCCGATCAGCGCGCGCCCGGCGATCAGTCCCGGCGCGTCGGCGGCGGTGGCGAACAGAAAAGCGCCGAGCGCCGCGAACAACAACAGGACGGCTTCCGTGCGGCGCGGGCCATAGCGGTCGAGCAGGATGCCGAGCGGCAGTTGGGCGGCGGCGAAAGCGAGGAAATTGGTGTTCGTCAATAGCCCTAAGTCGGCCGCCGTCAGGCTGAGGTCCCGCACCAGGTCGGGCGCGATGACGGCGTTGACCACCCGCAACAGGTAGGACAGGAAATAACCCAGCGCGAAGGGAACGAAGACGCGGGCAATGGTCACAGTAGCCCCATCTCCTTGAACGACGAATGTCCGGCCTTGGTCATGATCAGGTGATCGTGCAGCACGATCGAGAGCTTGGCCCCGGCATCCGCCACTTGCCGGGTCATTTCGATGTCGGCCTGGCTCGGGGTCGGGTCGCCGGAGGGGTGGTTGTGGACCATGATGATCGCCGTTGCGCTCAATTCCAGGGCGCGTTTGACGACTTCGCGCGGATACACCGGGGTGTGATCGACGGTGCCGGATTGCTGCACCTCGTCGGCGATCAGGACGTTCTGGCGGTTGAGGAACAGGATCCGGAAATGCTCGTTCTTCTGATGGCCCATGGAGGCCCGGCAATAGGCGATCAGCTTGTCCCACGACGACAGCACCGGCTGGTCCATGATTTCCTCGTGGCTCAGGCGCAAGGCCGCCGCCTGCACGGTCTTCAGCGTGACCACCACCGCCTCGCCGACGCCCTCGACCTCTTTCAGGGCGGCGGGTTCGGCGCTGATGACGGCGGAAAAACTGCCGAATTTGTTCAACAGGCGTTTCGCCAGCGGCTTCATGTCGCGCCTGGACTGGGCCTGGAACAGCAACAGTTCCAGCATCTCGTAATCGGCCAGCGCGTCGCCGCCGCTTTTCACGAACCGCCCCCTGAGCCGGCCGCGGTGGCCTGCCTGGTCGGGCTTGTCGGGGGTTTTCGCCACGGGACGGTCTTAGAGGTCGTAGGGCGGCCGGTCGAGCCCGGCCGGCGACAGGGTGAACACCTCATAGCCGTCGGCGGTGACGCCGAGGGAATGCTCGAACTGGGCCGACAGCGAACGGTCCTTGGTCACCGCCGTCCAGCCGTCGTCGAGGATTTTCACCTCGTAGGAGCCGGTGTTGATCATCGGCTCGATGGTGAAGAACATGCCTGTCCGCAACACGTCGCCTTCGCCGGCGGTGCCGTAATGCATGA
The DNA here is from genome assembly GCA_016763915.1 of Rhodospirillales bacterium. The sequence goes on along the minus strand of JAESSX010000206.1, from coordinate 91 downwards.
CGTTGGGCGCGTTGTGGAACACCTGGCCCAGGCCGTGGCCGCAGAAATCCCGCACCACGCCATAGCGGTGCTTTTCGGCATGGCTCTGGAT
>JAESSX010000205.1 GCA_016763915.1 Rhodospirillales bacterium | reverse complement strand
CGAATGCAGCGATCAAGGTCGATGACCATGGCGGCGGTCCCGTTGATATACCTGTATTCGACCAGGGATTCCATGAGGCCAACGGCCTGATTTTCCGCCGCGCTCTGGAGCTTCGGCGGGCTTTTGCGGCGCTCCTTGTGCGGCATAACCTGTAAAAAGCGGCGTTCGACCGATGCCGGATGCATGGAATCGGGGATTGTCGGCAATACCAGCTCTTCGATGATCGTCGTCGGCACGCGCAGGATGTCCGTGTAACCGACGGCGCGCAACGAATGCTGAAGGCCGATCGGTTCGCGCGTGTCATGGCGCCAGTTGTGGGCAATCTCCGGGAGCCCGAAGGTCGATCCGCTGCTCAGATATTCCACAGTCTTTGCGCCATGGTTGAGCCGCCGGCTCACCCGCGCGAAACCCGACCGAAGCAACAACAAGCCGTCCGGATAATCCCCCTCGCGGACGATGAGCGGCTCCTCGGCCAGGCGATCCTGAGACGGCTTGGAGAGCATGCGGTTGTAGGAGATATGCCAGTCGAAATCGCCATAGGTTTCGAACAGGGTCTTGGCGGCAATCATCTGAATAGTCTCGGCATCGAGATGGGCGAATATGGGGGTTTGGCCCAAATGGGCGGAAAGGCTGTTCTCCCGGTACAAGGTATCGACATTCTTCCGAAACTGTTCGTCACACCGGCGAATATCCCGGATTCCCTGACGGCGAATTTCAAGAATTTCGGTCGTGCCCTCGGCGATGATCGTCGTCGTGCGGGCCGATCTGCTCAAGGCGGCAATTTCGCCAAACAGGGAGCCGGGTTCAATAAGGAGGGTTTTGAAGGTTTTTCGGATTTTCCCCAGATCTAATTTCGCCGTGTCGGGGTCTCCGTCGACGACCCAGTCCCCGGCGTTGACGGGGGCCGCCGTGATCAAATCGGGATTGCGGACCTCCGGCCCTCTCGGATTATTCCACAATTGAAGGAGGCCCTGAAAGAAGGTCTTCTTTTGGAACTTGCTGCGTCCGAGCGTTGCCTCGGACAGTCCGGGCGGCAGCACAACGAGGGCATTGCCGCTGATCAGAAGATAAGCCGACGTGCCGAAATCGCCTTTGCGGATAATGATTTCGGCATCGTTGAAGGTTCGAAACCGTATGTCGTTGCGGACAATGTCGCGCAACGGCGCCGAGCGGGGAAAGGACGAGGGGTCCATGGTGTCGAACGGCGCCATGGCGAGAATCCGGTCAACCCGAGCCTCGCTCATTTCCGGATCAAACGGTTTGTCCCAACGCTCCGGGCGTTGAACCACCGTACGTTCCGCCATGCGACACCTCCAAGCCCGTGGGTCAGCTTTCTCTATTTGGGGACGGTCCCCTTGTATTTGTCGGCGCCCGGCATCATGGCATCGACGGCGGCCAAGGCGGCCCCATTCCGGCCGTCTGAAATCTTCCGCGCAGCAGCCTGTATCTTTTCGGCGGCGGCGTTCAAAGGGCCGGCATTGCCGAGTTTCAGGCCGACACCGGCGGCCGCCATGATTGATCCGATTTCAGCGGTCTTCGCGGTGCCGGCAATTTTTGCGATGTCGGCCTTGGCGTTCAGGGCGCGCTTTGTCATCGCCTCCGCATAGACGCCGGGGCCGGTCGCTATCGCCAGCCCCCGCAACGCATGCTCAAGATCCAGCGCCTTGCCGACGACATACATCAGACGTTTGCGATCGGCGGAGGCTTCGTCGTTGGATTTCGAATACCAAACGTTGTGGCGCACTTCCCCCTGGCTCCAGGCGACCAGCTCGAAGGCGCTGCCCGCGGGATGACCGCCGACATTGACCAGTTTTTCGTTGGGGACGGTGTGACATTGATAACAGTTGTTGGCCACCGAATAGAGACGGCGTGGACGGATCATGCCGGCGGCTTCGGAATCGGCATACCGTTTTGTTTTGTGTTGCGGCGTTTCCGAATCCTTTTTCACCCCCTTGCCGCCGTAGTCGCTATGCAGTTTTATCCATTTGCTTCCGGCGCCGTGGCAGGATTCGCAGGTAATGCCGGCGATCGCCTTTATCCTTTTTTTCGGGACGGCCGAGGTGAAATGACAGGTCAGGCAACTGCTTTTCGCCTTGATCCGCCGGATCCCCATTTTCTTGGCGATTTCCTTGGCCTTCTTGCTGCGGGGCAGGGTCTTGAAACTGGTGGCGTGACGACTTTGTTTCCAGGCGGCGACAGAGGCTTTGTGACATTCGCCACAGGAATCCGGACCTTTCACCATGTGCGGGTCCAACCGCAAGACCACTTCCGCCGCGGCGCCGGATGCCGGCGCCCAAAAGACCGCAAGGGTTATGATCACGGCGGCAAACTTCGATCCGATCGTTTGGTTCCGGATGTTCGACGGTAGCGGCCTCATTGTATGTCCCTCCCTATTCGGATTGGTTGCGCCGGTCATGGGGCGGTGCTTGTTTGGTTTCTGTCTCTTCTCAGGCATCCAGTTTCAGTGGTCCCTTGGGGACGCCGACGCAGGCCAGACAAGACCCATTTTCAATGGGGTATCCGGGTTCAACCAGATAGTCGACGGTACCGTCCTTGATGGCCGTGACACAAGTGCCGCAATTGCCGGTACGGCAGGCAAAATCCATGGAAATGCCGTTCGCTTCGGCGAGGTCCAGGATCGACCCTTCGGTTTCGGTCCATTGCAAAGTCTTGTTTGACCGCACGAAAGCGATCTCGATGGCTTCTTCCGCCGAGCCATCCGCCGAAGCGGGCTCCGGTTTTTTGGTTTTCCTGACGGTTGCCTGTCCGAACGCTTCGAAATGCACCTGATCCTCCGGCACGGACCAGTCGTAGAGACCGCCGACGATGGAATCCATCATTGGCGGCGGCCCGCAGATGTAGAAGGTGTAGTTGTTCGACGGCAACAGTTTCTTGAAAAGATCGACCCCGACATAGCCCTCGGTATGATAATCCGAGCCGAGAACGTCACCCTCCGAAGGCAGGCTGTAACAAATATACAGGTTCAGGTTTTGATGGCTGGCGGCAAGTTCTTCCAGGTGCTGTTTCATCATGTGTTCGGCGCTGTTTCTGACGCCCAGGAAAAACCAGATCTCGCCCCTGTGGCCGGCTTCACACAAGGAGTTCAGCATGCTGAGAACGGGCGTGATGCCGATCCCGCCGGCAATCAGGACGGTCGGAATGTCGCGTTGCGGCTGAAGGTGAAAATGTCCGGTTGGCGCTTTGACGTCGACGATATCGCCTTCCCGCACGACGTCGTTGAAAAAAGTCGATGATAAGCCCGGCGCAGCATCGGGAATGTCGCCCTGGGGGTGGGTTTTTTTGATCGAGACGCGATAAAAGTCGGGATGGTTTGGACTGTCGGAAAGGGAATAACAACGGATCACGGGCTTGATCTGCTCGGGAATTTTTAACTCAAATGTCAGATGCTGGCCCGGCAGAAAGGGGGGCAGGGGTTTGCCGTCGTGGGGGGAAAGATAAAATGAATGAACGCCTTCGACTTCAAAAACCTTTCGGGCAATGGTGAATTTCCTGAGACCGTTCCATGAGAATTCCGCCGTATCGCGTTTGACGCGGAAGTTGATCAAGGCGGCGTCAATTTGAACCCGCAGCACGTCCTGGGCCAGACGGCTGGTTTCGCGCTCCATGGCAACGCGCCGCATTGAGGCTGCCAACATCAGCGCAACCTGGATCAGGACCGCTGCTACGATGGCGATACCGGCGAAGGTGACAAAGTCCGAGCTCAATACAAAAGACATGCCTCAGTTTACCTTTGCCTGGATTTGCGACGGTGCCGTGACCGGAACAAAATCAGATGTGCGGCGTGTGTCCCCGGTTGGCTGGTTCGTATCGTACCCTTGTGTAATTAAACCTCGTCAGAACTGGATGAGGATTTCAGACCGGGCTCCTGAGCCGTTGTCCCGTCCTTCTAAATAAGCAACGAAGGCATCAAGTTGTAGCTGAATGTGCTGTCCGATGGCTTGTTGGAACTGAACCGTAAAGGCTGCGGCGTCGGTGCCGGGTCCATCCGTGTCGAAAAATCCGCGAGTGGTATCTTTCACACCAGCGAGTTCGAGGACCAGGTTTCGGCGATGCTGGTCCCAGAATGCCTGATAGCCGATTGCGGCCCCGACGACCTGGGTGTTGAAACTGCTCAGTTCGGACAGGTGATTGCCGAGGCTGGGCGAGGCGAAGCTGATGCCGAGGGCCGCAAGCGGCCCGCCGACAATCGGTTCGCGGCCGGCCTGCGAGTATCGATTGATGCCCCAAAACGGATTAACGTAGACGACGTCGTCTGACGAATGCGGTGTCCAGGAAACCTCGGCCGACAACAGGACGCCATCGGAAAGCTGGGGAGTGTCACTTCCTTCGCCATAGGACGCGTTGATGCGGTAGGCGGTGTTGAAGGTGCCGATGCCGTTGAACGGATTCCAGCCCCTCTGGGTTGCCGCTATGCCAAAATAATAACCATCGCCGCCGGTGGAGTTGGTGCTGTCATCCTGCACGGTGATAAAATCAAACGCCCAGGTGCTGGCCGTGGTATCGGCCTGGACGAAGAGCCCGAGGAACAACGGTGCGTTCAGGCGCCGCCGGTTCGCCGGCGTGCCCCGGTCGATATGATCCACGGCTGCCAAACCGGTGATGCGAATATTCGAAAATCCCGGCGCATGCAGATTGTTCCGCACCAGCCCGATTGCATCGAGCGTGTCGTTGATCATGATCCCTTCCTGGAAGGTGATCTGTTGACGCCCAAAGGAGAAACCGTAATCGATCAATTTCGTGCCGAGCGGGTCAAGGTTCGGGAACAAGGATCCGAAATCGCCTTCGCAGAACGCGGTTCGAAGGTAGACGCCAAGCTCGGACTGACCGCCTTCGAGGCCCTGGTTGGATTCGAAACTATATCGGGTGAAGTTGGTAAACCGGTTGGAATCCAGCGGGGCAATCCCGAGGATGCATTTTTCCGTGGATGTCAGCTGCAGGTTTAAAAACAGATCCAGCCGAGTGGCAATTTCGGTGTTGCGTCCCGGTGCGCCGACGGCTTCATAAGTCTGGAATGCCGTGCGGAATGTCCCGAACCCCCACAGGCACGGTGTCCAAACCGCACCGGTCGGCAACCTAATCCCTTTCGGCAGGTTTCCGCGGCCAAGGAACTTGCAGCCCAATTCGATAGGAAGCTCAGGCCGTTCCGGCACGACTTTATAGGGAAGGGGTTTGTCAGACAGCCTCGGCACACCGGTTGTCTCACCAAGCGGGTACAGGCCTTCCGACCATGCCGCCGATATTCCGGCCGCGAAAATCGCCACCGCGGCGGCGGCACCGAGCGCCGGCCTGAACAGCCGATACAAATGCCTGATGTGTCGCGG
>JAESSX010000204.1 GCA_016763915.1 Rhodospirillales bacterium | reverse complement strand
TTGGTGACGACGGAATTGGCGCCGACGCGGGCGCATTTGCCGATGGTGATGGGACCGAGAACGGCGGCCCCAGAGCCGATGATCGCTCCGTCCAAGATCGTCGGGTGGCGCTTCTGGCCGATTTGGTTATGGGAATCGACGGCCGGCGAGGTACCGCCCAGAGTGACCGAATGGTAAAGCGTCACGTCGTCGCCGATGATCGAGGTTTCGCCGACCACGACGCCGGTGCCGTGGTCGATGACGAACCGCCGCCCGATTTCGGCGCCGGGGTGAATTTCGATGGCGGTGACGATGCGGCCCAAATACGAGATAACCCGGGCCAGCAGGAGAAACTTCCGTTGCCACAGCCAGTGGGCCCAACGGTAAATCACCAGGGCATGAAAACCTGGATAGCAAAGCACGATTTCGAGCCCGTTTCTGGCCGCCGGATCACGTTCCATGAACGCGGCAATATCTTCGCGGAATCTCTCGAACATTCTTTTCACCACATCCGTTTAATAAATTTTGGGGGTCATGCCCGCGCCGTCAACGAATAAGCGACGTTTAGGCTTTGCAGGATGGTTCTTACCGTGGTAATAAACGCCTCGGAAACATGCCCTCACAGCCTTTAAGGGAATATAGGAAGCCCGACTAAAACAATCAAGTTTTATGGGCTATATTGCTTCTAACTTGCAATTCCATCGATTTTTTACCCAAGCTGGGGGCTTGGATAAATCTCGAAAAAGCACAAAAGGTTCTCCCGAACATCATGCCAGAAGTCATTTTCAATGGCCCCGAAGGCCGCCTGGAAGGCCGTTATCACCCCTCCAATCGGGTCAATGCGCCGTTGGCGTTGCTGCTGCATCCGCATCCGCAGCACGGCGGCACCATGAACAACAAGATCATCTACAAATTGTATCAAATCTTCACCGGCCAGGGGTTTTCCACGCTCAGGTTCAATTTCCGCGGTGTCGGTCGCTCCCAGGGCCAGTTCGACAACGGCCAGGGCGAACTAAACGACGCGGCGTCGGCGTTGGACTGGATGCAGTCGCAGAACCCCAATACGTCCGGCTGCTGGATCGCCGGCTTTTCCTTCGGCGCCTGGACCGCCATGCAACTAATGATGCGCCGGCCGGAAATTCAGGGCTTCATTGCCATCGCCCCTCCCGCCAGCCTGTACGATTTTTCGTTCCTGGCGCCCTGCCCTGCGTCGGGCATGATCATCCACGGCGACAAGGACGAAGTGATCCCGCAATCGTCGGTCGATAAACTGGCGCAGAAACTCCAGAAGCAGAAAAACATCACCATTGATTACCGCACCCTCGAAGGTTCGGATCATTTTTTCAGCAACCATCTGGATATCCTGACCGGCAACATCGAGGAATACCTGGAAAAGGCGCTTAGCGCCAAGGCCGCCTGATCCCTGTCGGGATCGGCCTCACAGGTGGTGGGCACCCCGATCATCCGCCAGGCCTTGGGGAAAGCCCTTACCGCCCGCTCACCCGTCGGGCCGGTGCAAAACCCCGCCAGTGGCCGGTTCACGAACGCCGGTGGTCGACGCCAGGCTGAGGGGAAGCCCCTTGAGCGAGCGCACGGCCAGGAAGGCGAAGGCCTGGGCTTCCAGCGCGTCGCCCTGCCAGCCGGCCATTTCCACCGGCTCCACAGGCTGCAGCAACAGCTTCCGCAACGCCGCCATGATCGCCGGGTTGCGGCGTCCGCCGCCGCATACCAGCCAGCGGTTGGGCAGCGCCGGAAACAGAGACACCGCCCGTTCCACCGCGCCGGCGGTAAACGCCGTCAGCGTCGCCGCCCCATCGGCGGCCGACAGGTGCGCCACCGAGTCCAGGTCAAAGTCATCCCGGTCGAGCGATTTCGGATAGGGCCGGGTGAAATAGGGATGGTCCAGCAGACGGCCCAGCGCGTCTTCATCGACGTGCCCGGCATGGGCCAGACGGCCGTCCAGATCCATGTCCCCTTCATCAAGGCGGCGCACCCAGTCGTCCAGCAGGGCGTTGCCGGGACCGGTGTCGAAGGCGACCAGGCCGCCGTCGGAACTGATCCAGGTGACGTTGGCGACGCCGCCGATGTTGAGCACGGCCAGGGGCTTCTCATAATTCCACGACAACGCCGCATGGTAGAGCGGCGCAAAGGGTGCGCCCTGCCCGCCGTGGGCGACGTCGTTGGCGCGAAAATCGCAAACCACGGCAATACCGGTTTCGCGCGCCAGCCGAGCGCCATCCCCGATCTGGCAGGTGACGCCTTGTTCGGGACGATGCAGCACCGTGTGCCCGTGAAAGCCGATGACATCGATGGTTCCGGGGTCGACGCCATGGTCCGAAATCAGCCGCCGGACCACGTCCGCGTGGTGGCCGGTCAGGTCCCCGGCCACGGCCAAAGCCTCGGCGTCGCCGGCCGGATCGCGGCCGAGAACGGCACGCAGGCGGTTGCGGAACACCGGATCATAGGTCGTGCTGAGCGACGGGCCGAAGCCGGTAACCCGTTCACCGTCGGTCCGCAGCACGGCGGCGTCGATACCGTCCATGGACGTGCCGCTCATCAAACCGATTGCCGTCATCGTTGTCATCGTTGTCCTCGCCGAAACAAACACCGGGATTGCGTGAACTGTAGCGATAGCATAAACCATTTTCCATGAAATCAGATTTCCTCAACCTCGTGGCAGAGCGCGAATATCTGCATCAGTGCACCGATGCCGAGGCGTTGGACGAACTTTGCGCCGGCGGCACCCCGGTCACGGCCTATATCGGGTTCGACTGCACCGCGCCCAGCCTGCACGCCGGGTCTTTGGTGTCGATTATGCTGCTCCGCCTGTTTCAGAAAACCGGCCACAAGCCTATCGTGCTGATGGGCGGCGGCACCACCAAGGTCGGCGACCCGTCGGGCAAGGACGAGGCGCGGAAGTTCCTCAATGATTCCGACATCAAAGCCAACATGGCCGGGATCAAGGAGGTGTTCGCCAAGTTCCTGACCTTCGGAAACGTCGCGACCGACGCCGTCATGGTCAACAACGCCGACTGGCTCGATGAGCTCGATTACATTCCGTTCCTGCGCGATTATGGGCGCTATTTCTCGGTCAACCGGATGCTCGGCCTCGACAGCGTCAAAACTCGATTGGG
>JAESSX010000013.1 GCA_016763915.1 Rhodospirillales bacterium | reverse complement strand
CGACCGGCTTGCGCCCACGTTAAAAAAACCGCTAAAAGGTCGGAGCTGTCATTAGCCCTGACCAGAGCGGTTGGGGCTTTTTATGCCGGGTCGACCCCAGATGGAGGATTTTCCATGGGCGGCAAGAAACCGAACCCGGACCAATGGCGCCAGGCAACCCGGCTGGTGCGGGGCGGAACAGAACGGTCTCACTTTAGCGAAACCAGCGAAGGGTTGTTCCTGACGTCGGGCTATGTTTACGACTCCCCGGAAGAAGCTGAGGCGGCGTTCACCGGCGATGTCAAACGCTACATGTATTCGCGCTACGCCAACCCGACGGTCACCATGTTTGAAAAACGCCTGGCGCTGTTGGAAGGCGCCGAGACCTGCGTCGCCACCTCCAGCGGCATGGCGGCGGTGTTCGCCGCCATGGCGAGCCAGCTTCAGGCCGGCGACAGGGTCGTCGCGTCGCGCGCCTTGTTCGGGTCGTGTCTGCACATCATTAACGAACAACTTCCCAGGTTCGGAATCGAGAGTGTGCTGGTGGACGGCACGGATCTGGAACAATGGAAACAGGCGTTATCGAAAAAGACAAAATGCGTGTTCCTGGAATCCCCGTCGAACCCGTGTCTTGACGTTATCGACATACCCGCCGTCTGTGATCTGGCACACGAGGCCGGTGCGCTCGTCATCGTGGACAACGTGTTCGCGACGGCGGTGCTGCAACATCCGCTGGAACTGGGCGCGGATATCGTCATGTATTCGGCGACAAAGCACATCGACGGACAAGGCCGAACCATGGGCGGCGCGATTCTGACCAACAACGCCGATTTTGTAGAAAATTCTCTTGTTCCGTTCTTCCGCAACACCGGCCCCACGCTCAGCCCCTTTAACGCCTGGGTGTTGCTGAAAGGCCTTGAAACCCTTGATCTCAGGGTGGCGCGACAGTCGGAAAACGCCCTTGGCGTAGCCGAATTTCTGAGCGGGCATTCCGCCATCGCCAAGGTCCTTTATCCCGGCCTTGAAAGCCATCCGCAGCACGAACTGGCGATGAGCCAGATGAGCCAGGGCGGCACTATTGTTTCCTTCGAAGTGGATGGCGGCAAGGCGGCGGCCTTCAAGTTCCTGAACGGTCTGGGATTGGTCGACATTTCCAACAATTTGGGCGATTCTAAAAGTCTCGCCACGCACCCGGCCACGACCACCCATCAGAAACTCATGCCTGAGGAAAAGCAGAGCCTCGGCATCACGGAGGGGCTGGTGCGGGTGTCGGTGGGCCTGGAAGACGTGGAAGACCTGAAGGAAGACCTCGACCGGGCGCTGAGCAAGGTCAGGGGCTAACCCTGCTTCCAGGGCAGTCCGCCCATTTTCCAGCCGTTGACCGTTCCCCGGTGGTTGAGAGGGTCCTTGTCGCCCTCGAACCCGCCCGAGATGTTGTAGCACGCGGACCAGCCGGCGGCGGTCATGGCCTCGGCGGCATGACGCGACCGAACACCGGACCGGCACAAAAACAACAACTGTGCGTCTTTATCGGCGCCCCGCCCAAGGGCCTGGATGACCTGGGCGTTGAAGTCCGGATTAGCGCTCATGGCCGGGAAAATCTTCCAGTAAACCTGTAACGCCTCCTTGCCCAGGCCGGAAAGGTCGGGACTGCCGACATAGGCGAATTCGGCGTCGGTGCGCACATCGATCATTTGCGCCTTCGGGTTTTCGGCCAGCATGTCCCAGGTCTGTTTGGGTGTTTTGTCGCCGGCGTAGGTTTTCTCGGTCATGGGTTCGGGCTCCGAAATTCGTTGCAGGGGCCGCTTCGGGAATGGTCCAGAACGTCCAGCATGGTTTCAACGGAGACGAATTTCCTGCGGGGGCGGCCTTCCTGCGCGTTGGCGATTTCGGCCGCATCGATTTTTTTCCAGTCTTCGAAACTGACGGACCGGATGTTGCGGTCCCGCAGTATCGCCCTAAGGGCTTCGCGGCCTGGTTTGCTCTGTTTGGTTCCGTTTCCAAAATCATCGTGGATGTACCCGGCGACAGCGACGCCGTCGGGACGGTTGGAGGAAATCACGCCGGACGGACCGCGTTTGATCCACCCGGCGGCGTAAAGCCCGGCTTCGACCCGGCCGTCCTCGTTGGGAATGATCGCGCGCTTGTCGTCAAAGGGCGCGCCGGCAATAGGGGCGCCGCGATAGCCGATGGCCGAAATTACCAGTCCGCAGGAAATATCGAAAAAATCCCCGGTCCCGACGGCGCGCCCGTTCAGAACCCGGGTCCGTTCCATCCGGATGCCTTCGACCCGGTCTTCTCCGAGAATCTCGGCGGGGTTTGCGAAAAATTCAAAATGGATGCGTTTCGGTTTTTCCTCCGCGCTCCGTTCTGAATAGCCGTGCAAGGTTTTCAGGTTGCGTTCCCTGAGCCGTCTGTCGCGGTCCGCGTAATCGCCCTCGACTCCGTCGGGAAGCTGCTTAGACCTGACTTGGGGAACACATTCGTCCATCACCCCCAACTCCCTCAGTTCCACGTTGGTGAACTTGGCATCCGTCGGGCCACGCCGGCCGAACATGTGAACGTCGCTCAACGGGGACTGACGGATGGCCTGCTCGGCGTAATCGGGGAGGTCCGTGGAGGCCAATTCCCCGGCGGACAGACTCAACAGCCGGGAAATATCCATGGCGACGTTGCCGACACCGATCACGGCGGCGGCAGATATATTCAAGTCCGGATTCAGGTCCCGGAAATCCGTATGCCCGTTGTACCAGAACACGAACGCTGCGGCGCCGATGACGCCGGCCTTGTCGGCACCCGGAATGTCCAATGGGCGGTCTCCTGGTGAGCCGACGCAAAGCACAACGGCGTCATAGATTTTGCGCAGTTCGGCGAGTTGGATATCGCGGCCGACTTCGACATTGCCGAAATAGCGAACCTGTTCGTGCATCGCGGTTTTTTCAAACTTTTTGGCGATGCCCTTGGTGGTCTGGTGATCGGGGGCAACGCCGTCTCGGATCAGGCCGTAAGGCGTTGGCAATCGTTCGATAATGTCGATAAGAATATCATCGTCCGAATCGACAAGTGTAGCGGCCGTATAGAAAGCAGCAGGACCGGAGCCGACGATGGCGACACTAACCGGCATAACCCCCCCTTCATCGTTTTAGATTCGGTTAACCGGTTATGGTCCAGGTGTGTCCCCGCCGCAAGGGGGCATTCAAATTTTTCCCGGATCCATAGGTCTTGGCTTCGTCCATATGGTCCTTGACGCCGTCTTCGTAGCTGGGTGTCGGGTGGCAATATAAAACGCCGATGGCGACCGGGAACTGGGGTGGTTCCATAAACGCCAGCATGTCGGCCAGCGCTCTGTTGGTTTCGTCGTGAATCAGGACGTCCGCTTCCGTAATGCCGTCCTTGCCGATGGTGACGACCTCGAGTTCGAAAAAACCGGCTTTGACGCGAAGACCCAGGTTTTTTTCCTTGCCGAAAATCAGGGGCTTTGCGTGTTCGAGAATGATTTCATTGTCGTCCGCGATTTTCTTGTCGGTAAATTGCGAAAATACCCCGTTGTTGTAGACGATACAGTTCTGGAAAATTTCCACGAACGAGGCGCCGTTGTTTTCATGAGCCCGTCGGAAGACATACGGCAGATGCGCCTGCATGGTATCGACGGACCGGGCGACGAAGCGGGCGCCGGCGCCCAGCGCCAGGGCGGCGGCGGACACCGGATTTTCGATGGATCCCAGGGGCGTTGACGGGGACCGGGTTCCGGCCCGGGAGGTCGGGGAATACTGCCCCTTGGTCAGGCCGTAAATCTCGTTGTTGAACAACAGAATTTGCACATTCACGTTGCGCCGCAGCACATGCAGAAAATGATTGCCGCCAATGGACAGGGCATCGCCGTCGCCGGTGACGATCCAGACGTCGAGGTCCGGGTTGGCCAGTTTGACGCCGGTGCCGAACGCCGGTGCCCGGCCGTGAATGGTGTGAAAGCCATAGGTCGCCATGTAGTATGGGAAGCGGGCGGCACACCCGATGCCGGAAACGAAGACCGTATTTTCCTTTTTTACGCCGATGTCGGCCAAAGTCCGCTGCATGGCTTTCAAAATGGCATAATCGCCGCAACCCGGGCACCAACGCACCTCCTGATCGGTGGCGAAATCCTTCGGCGTAAGTTTTTCGAGCGGCATGACGACGTTCATGTCATTTCTCCAGTCTGTCGCGAATGGCGGCTTCGATCTCAGAAATTTTGAACGGTTGCCCGGAAACCTTGCTCAGGCCCTGGGCATCGACCAGGTAATGGGCGCGCAGCAGGGTCTTCAATTGGCCGGTATTCATTTCCGGAACCAGGATGTGGTCAAACCCGGCCAGCAGGTCGCCAAGATTTTTGGGCAATGGCCAGATGTGGCGCAAGTGGATGTGTGAAACTTCCATTCCTTCATCGCGAAGGGTGGTAACGGCGCGGTTGATCGGGCCGTACGTGGAGCCCCAGCCGACGACGGCCATGCGGCCCTGGTCCGGGCCTTCCTCGACCGTCTGCGGGGGCAGGTCATCGGCGATGCCGTCGATCTTGGCCTTGCGCAGGTTGGTCATTTTCTGGTGGTTGTCCGATTCATAGGAAATGTGACCGGTTTCGGAATCTTTTTCCAAACCGCCGATCCGGTGTTCCAGGCCTGGCGTTCCCGGGACCGCCCACGGCCGGGCCAGGGTTTTCTCGTCCCGCAGGAAGGGCGTGAATCCCTCCGGATCGGTGCGAAACTTCACCGGGGTGCGCTCGAAAGTGTCCACATCCGGGATCAGCCAGGGTTCCGCCGCATTGCCGATGTAGCCGTCGGTCAGAACAATCACCGGCGTCATGTATTTGACGGCAATTCGGATGGCTTCGATCACCACTTCGAAGCAATCCGACGGCGAGCGCGTCGCCAGTACGGCCAGCGGGCTGTCGCCGTTGCGGCCGAAAACGGCCTGATACAGGTCCGATTGCTCTGTCTTGGTCGGCAGGCCCGTTGACGGCCCGGCGCGCTGCGAATTGAGGATGATCAACGGCAGTTCGACACTGATGGCCAACCCCATGGCCTCACCCTTAAGCGCAATGCCGGGGCCGGAGCTGGAGGTCACCCCCAGCGAGCCGGCATAGGATGCGCCGATGGCCGAACAGATGGCGGCGATTTCGTCTTCCGCCTGGAACGTGACGACATCGTATTCCATCAGGTTCGACAGGTAGTGAAGGATCGATGACGCCGGCGTAATGGGATAGGAGCAAAACGTCATTTTCAATCCCACCAGCTTCGCCCCGACGACCAGCCCCCACGTCAGCGCCTCGGCGCCGGTCACGGTGCGGTATTCGCCGGGCGCGATGTCCGCCTTGCCGATGGTGAAACCGTGCAGGCCGTGCGGGGTCTCCGCCGTTTCTGCGAAAGCATGTCCGGCGTTTAAGGCCGCGATGTTGGCGGCCGCCACGTTCGGCAGGTTGGAGAATTTTTCGTTAAGCCAGTCGATGGTCGGCTGGCGGTTGCGGTCGTACATCCAGTAGACGAAGCCGAGCGCCCACATGTTTTTGCAGCGCAAGGCGCTTTTCTTGCCAAGCCCGAAGTCCTTGACGGCCTCCAGGGTCAATCCCGACATATCCAGCGGGATGACCCGGTATGAGGCCAGCGAGTCGTTTTCCAGCGGATTGTCTTCGTAATGCGCCTTGTGCAGGTTTCTTTCGTTGAAGGTGCCGGTGTCGACGATGATCGCACCGCCTGTTTTCAATGCCGCCAGTTCGACCTTAAGGGCGGCGGGGTTCATGACCACCACCATGTCGCAATCGTCCCCCGAGGTCTTGATAATTTCGGCGCCGAAATTGATCTGGAACGCCGATACCCCGAAGGTGGTGCCCGCGGGCGCCCGAATTTCCGCCTGGAAATCCGGAAAAGTCGCCAGGTCGTTGCCGGACATGGCCGTGGACTGGGTGAACTGGCTGCCCGCCAACTGGATGCCGTCACCGGAATCACCGGCGAATCGGACGACGGCGGAGCCCAGTTGCTGGCGCGGATGGGACAAGGCGGGGTCTTGCCCTACAGTTTTCTGGTCAGTGACCTGTGTCATCTATATTGTACCCCTAAGATCGCTTGTCCCGTTTCTTCGGCCAAAGGGAGGGCGCCGGCGTTGCGAGGTTAGCGGACGTCGTCGCGCGCCACTTGTGGTGGGATGGCGCCACAGAGCAACGCGCTCCTAGGCGGAACCCTCGCAAAGCCGTTGCAGGGGGGCAATTTAGGTGATGCAGGTCACTAAGCATGGTCTTCCCCATAGGAGGTCCAGCAACCCTTGGTGACATTGTTGTTGATAAGTCCAGTAAAACTTAATCGAGACGTTCTGTATTGATATGGTATCTTTCTCCCATCTTGGAAGTACCTAAACTCTTTTCACAAGAAATTGATATTTTTTTGGCGAACTGAGGGACAGCCCTTTCCCGGAACGCAAAACCCTCATCGGTAAAAAACAAATGAATGAAAAAATAAATTCCTTATCCCTGTTGGATGGCCTGATCGACAAGGCCCTGGCCGCCGGCGCCGATGCCGCCGATGGCGTGTTCATCGAAGGCGTTTCCCTTTCCTTAAGTCAGCGGCTGGGTGAACGGGAAAATTTGTCCCGTTCCGAAAACGCCGATCTTGGGTTGCGGGTCCTGGTCGGTCCGCGTCAGGCCATGGTTTCGTCGTCGGACACGTCCCTTGAGGCGATGGACGAACTGGTGGAACGTTGTGTCGCCATGGCGCGGTCCGTGCCCGACGATCCGTTCTGCGGGCTTGCCGAGGCGGGGCAACTGGCGGTCGAATTCCCGGACCTTGACGGCTGTGACGAAACGGAACCCGATACGGATACCTTGTCGGAACGGGCCGCCGCCGCCGAGGACGCGGCGCGCGCCGTGCCGGGCGTCACCAATTCCGAAGGTGCCGGCGCGGATTGGGGCCGGACCAGCATCTCCATCGTCAGCTCGAACGGATTCCGGCACTCCCGGTCCGGATCGCGCCATTCCATCAGCGCTTCCGTCCTCGCCGGCGAGGGGACCGGCATGGAACGGGATTACGATTACGCCAGCACCGTTCACGGCGAAGACTTGGGCTCACCTGAGGATATCGGCCGGTCTGCGGGGGAAAAGGCGGTTCGCAGGCTTAATCCGAAAAAGGTTTCCTCGGCCCAGGTGCCGGTGGTGTACGACCCAAGAGTGTCCAATTCCCTGATCGGACACCTGGCCAGCGCCGTCAACGGCAGTTCGGTTTCCCGCGGCACCTCCTTTCTGAAGGAAAAAATGGGCGAAAAACTGTTTCCCGACGCGGTCACCATCGTCGATGACCCGCTTCGCGTGCGCGGACTCCGCTCTAAGAGTTTCGACGGCGAAGGGATCGGGACGAAGCGGATGAATGTTATTGAGGGCGGCGTCCTGAAAACCTGGATTCTGGATTTGCGTTCGGCGCGGCAATTGGGCTTGGAAACGACCGGGCATGCCTCCCGGGGCACCTCGTCTGCGCCGTCGCCATCGACGTCGAATCTGTACCTCGAAGCCGGTTCGGCAAAGCCCGAGGAGTTGATCGCCGACATCAAGGACGGCCTTTACGTCACTGAAATGATGGGATTTGGGATCAATGGAATCACCGGCGACTACAGCCGCGGCGCCAGCGGCTTCTGGATCGAAAACGGGGTCATTTCCTATCCGGTCAGCGAACT
>JAESSX010000203.1 GCA_016763915.1 Rhodospirillales bacterium | reverse complement strand
ACGATACTGGTCGGCGGCGGCATGGCGGTGTTCGGGGGGCTGGCGCTGGCGTTCGGGGCGGTGCGCCCGGGCGACCTGAAGTCGCTCTACCGGGGCGGGCACGCGTCTTGACCACAGAGGCGCGAGAGGTCATAAAACCGTCGCTGATCCCGGTGGATGGCGGAGAAAAAAGGCGGGGAGTCCATGGAGCGAATTTTTTCGGGCGTACAGCCGACAGGTAATCTGCACCTGGGTAACTACCTGGGTGCTATTCGCAACTGGGTGCGCCTGCAGGACGAATACGAGTGCCTGTTCTGCGTCGTCGACCTGCACGCCGTGACCGTTTGGCAGGACCCGGACCAGCTTCGCGCCAATACCCGCAACGTCGCCGCCGCCATGATCGCGTCCGGCATTGACGCCGAACGCCACATCATTTTCAACCAGAGCCAGGTCCCCGGCCATGCCGAGTTGGCCTGGATCTTTAATTGCGTGGCGCGGCTGGGCTGGCTCAACCGGATGACCCAGTTCAAGGAGAAAGCCGGCAAGAACAAGGAAAAGGCCTCCGTCGGGCTGTATGCATACCCGAACCTGATGGCCGCCGATATCCTGCTCTACAAGGGCACCCACGTGCCCGTCGGCGAAGACCAGAAACAGCACCTGGAGCTGGCCCGCGATATTGCGAGTAAATTCAACAACGATTTCGGCGTCGATTTCTTCCCCATCGTGGAACCCCTGATTTTCGGCGCCGCGACCCGGGTCATGTCGCTCAGGGACGGCACGTCGAAAATGAGCAAGTCGGATCCGTCGGCGCTGTCGCGCATCGACATGACCGACGACGCCGACGCCATCGCCCGCAAAATCCGCAAGGCCAAGAGCGACCCCGACGAGCTTCCCGCCGGGGTGGAGGAATTCGACGGCCGCCCGGAAGCCGCCAACCTGATGGGCATCTACGCGGCGTTGGCCGACCAGGACATCGCCGAGGTCTGCCGGCAGTTCGGCGGCAAACAGTTTTCGGTCTTCAAGCAGGACCTGGCCGATCTGGCGATCGAGAAACTGGGCCCGGTGCAGGACGAAATGCGCCGGTTGCTGGACGACCCGGACCATGTCGACGGCATTATCGCCGACGGCGCCGCCCGCGCCCGCGCCATCGCCGCGCCGATCCTGTCGGAAGTCCATGATATCGTGGGTTTCCTCCGCCCAAAGGCAGGCCAATAACAGGCGCCGGGCCGGGTGCAGGTATGGGGCATTGGGCCGACAAGACTTGATTCAAACCCCGCCGTGGCCCATGTAAGGGACCAACAGAAAGTTTATTGAGGCCATAGAGGTTAATATGTTTATTCAGACAGAACGCACGCCCAACCCGGCGACATTGAAATTCCTTCCCGGGGTTCCGGTGATGGCGTCCGGCACGGCAAATTTCGCCGCCGCCGCCGAGGCCGGGAATTCGCCTCTGGCGACCGGTCTTTTCGGCGTTGAGGGCATTTCCGGGGTTTTTCTGGGCGGCGATTTCATTACCGTCACCAAAGTGGACGACAAGGACTGGGACATCATGAAGCCCCAGATTCTGGGCGCCATCATGGAGCATTTCCAGTCGGGCAATGCCGTGATCGAGGATGACGGCAGCGCCGCCCCGGCCGAAACCGGCACGCTGGACGGCGTCGAACTACAGATCAAGGAGCTCATCGACACCCGGGTGCGCCCGGCGGTGGCCCAGGACGGCGGCGACATCGTCTACAAGGGATTCGAAGACGGCATCGTTTATCTGCATATGCAGGGCGCGTGCGCCGGTTGCCCGTCGTCGACGGCGACCCTGAAAAACGGCATCGAAAACATGCTCCGCCATTACATCCCGGAAGTAACGGAGGTCCGCGCGATCGATTAAGGTCTTTTTATCAAGGCCTTCTGCCGCACGGCTTGCGTGCGGCCGGTATCGTGGCGTGAAACCTATTCCTGTAAAGGTTGATATTATCCGGCATCGTGAATTTTGCGTTGCTCAAAGACTGGCATTGACGCGGGCGTTGTGGTAAAAACACCGCTGACACTGCCGGCCAAGTAGCTCCGTGTTGTCTCATCCCGAAGGGGACCCGAAATGGGCCCGAAATGGGCCGAAATGGACAGGCGGAAGAGCAAAAGCAATAAAAGATTGGTTTGTGCTAACTGTAGGGGTTAAAGCGGCAGGGTAGTGTTCCTCCGTAAAAAATCAGCTGATGAAAATACGTTTTGAACACGGCGCGCTTGTAGCGGTCGCGGGTCTGGCCACAGGTCTGATTGCGGCGGTGGTGTTGAATCCCCTGGACAAGGGAACCTCGTCGCCGGGCGCGTCGCTGCGCCTTGCCGAGACCCAGCCGGTCCCGGCGCCTGTTTCGCCCGTGTTCGCCAGCCCGCTGTTGGACATTCCCCTGTTTGACGGCGCGGTGGTGAATGGCGAACTGATTTCGTCGCTGGCCTATGCCAATGACGCGCCCGGGGCGAAAACGGGGATGAATATGCCGGGCATCGATACCCTGACCGGCGCTTTTTCCATCAGCACAATCGAACGCTATCACCAGATGCGCCGCATGAAGACCTCCGGGGCGCTGGCGAAGACCTTCGAACAGCACGGCTATGACCTCGACCGGGTGCGTTCCGGCGAAGCCGCCGTGCCCCGCCTGTTCCTGGCCAGCCTGCCGGGCGACATCCGCCTCATTCGCGAAACCAGGGTGCGCAAATCGCTGTTTTTCAAAACCGTGCTGCCGCTGGTGCTGCAGGCCAACGAGGAAATCCTGCGCGACCGCCGGCGTTTGTGGAGCCTTCATTTCCAAATCAGTCTCGGCAAGAAGCCCGGCCCCGTGGACCGTTTGTGGCTGATGGTTCTGGCGGAACGCTACGGCTTCAAGCGCGTGTCCATTGCGGCCCTTCTCAAGCGGGTCGATATCATTCCGCCGTCAATGGCCCTGGCCCAGGCGGCGGAGGAAAGCGGTTGGGGCACATCGCGCTTCGTGCGCGAAGGCAACGCGGTGTTCGGGCAATGGACGTTCTCCGGGACAGGAAATCTGGTGCCGGCGGACCGCGACGAAGACAAGAAACACCGCATCCGGGCCTTTGACAGCCTTCTCGATTCGGTGCGCGCCTACGCCCGCAACCTCAACACCCATCCGGCGTACAAGAAACTGCGCAACCTTCGCCACAGTCTTCGGCTAAAAGGCGCGCCGGTGGAAGGTCTGCTGTTGGTGGACAACATCAAAAGCTATTCCCAGCGCGGCGAAAAATATGTCGAGGCCATCCGCGCCCTGATCAAAACCAACAACCTTCAACGCCTGGACGACGCCCGCCTGAACGACGGAGCGCCGAAACCGCGTCCGCTGATTTAGAGCAAATCCCGAGCAAATGGGTTCATTTGCGACGACGAATTTGCGGTTAAAACAAACAGCAAATCCCGAGCAAATGGGTTCATTTGCGACGACGAATTTGCGGTTAAAACAAACAGCAAATCCCGAGCAAATGGGT
>JAESSX010000202.1 GCA_016763915.1 Rhodospirillales bacterium | reverse complement strand
TGGCGAACCCGGGTCACCTGGTCACGCGCCAGAACATCCAGCGCTTCATACGCCATGCGGCGCATCGTATCCTGTTCGCCGGCGGTCAGCCCCGGCGCCAACAGGGCGATTTTTTCCGCCAGATCGCCACGCACCTCCTGATCGGTGTCCCTGGCCAGCAAAAGATCGGCCTGGACCGGCGTCGCCTTGTTGGCGGCGATCCGGCGGCGCACTTCCGCGGACGGGTCTGTGGTCAGGAAATACAGGATTTCAGGTTCCACATCGGCGCGCGACGCCAGGTCCCGGCGCACGTCCTCGGCCTTGTCCCGGGCCAATTCCTTGGCCTCGTCATAAGTCAGGGGTTGGTTTTCCTTGGTTCCCTGAAACAGACGCTTGAAAAGGCTTTTCACCGGTTACCTACCGGCCCCTTGGCAGAAAGATCGATGAAGAAGTCGATTTGGAATTGCAGATCATCGTCGCTCAGGGGATAGGCCGCGCCCTCGGCCATGAGAACGTCGGAAGGGGCAATCCGCCCCATGCGCTGTTGCAACTGGGTCGCCATCCTGGCCGGCAACTCCGCCTTCCACGAAACCGCGGCAATCCCCTTGGCGCTTTTTTCCTGGAAGACGCGTTTGACCATGGCCTCGTCCAGTCCCGCGCGCACGATCAGGGATGCCAGAACGAAACTGTAATCCCCCGCCTTGAGCGCCTTTACGATAACGTTGCCGTCCAGTTTCCGGGCCTGGTACAGCCTGTTCACCATGTCGACGGGAGCTTCCATGTTGAGGAAATCCTGTCCGCCGCCGTCGGTGTCAGCCGCCCCGTTGCCGCCGTCGCCACCGATACGCTGGCGGACGACGCTCTTGACCGCCGCCAGGGTATCGGCGTCAAGACCGGCCCGTTCCTCAAGAACGCCCAGCAGGTTTTCGGCGAGGAAACTGGCCAGCCGGATTTCCGCGCCGCTGGGCAGCTTCGGCCGCCCCACCAGGGGCGCATGCCACAGGTCCACGTCCGGCGCACGTTCGATCAGGTCGTCCAGCGTGGCTTCGCGGATTTGCGCCGAGTCGTTGCTCAACAGGTCGGCGATGGCGCTGATATCATCGGTCACGACGATGGCGTCGGAAACGATTTCGGTCACGCCGGCGCGTTTGGAGATGGCATTCACCCCCCCCTTGGCCGGCCCGTGCTCAATGATCTTAACCAGGTCGTCATCGCTCAGCACCGGCGAGAATTCGAGCACCGGGCCGGAAACCTCGATCTCGGCGTCCATGGCCAGAGTCTTGATAACGTCGGCGGGCGCGTCGGCGAGATCCTTCAGGGCGTCGGACAAAATACCCCGGACCTTGGTGATCTGGTCCCGGGCCAGCACCTCCAGCGCCTCATGGGCGGAGCGCAGCACCTTGTCCTGTTCATCGACGCTTAACTCGGGCATCAGACGGGCGATTTTGCCGGCCAGGTCGCCGCGGACGCCGACGTCATTGTCCTTGGCCAACAGCACGTCCGTCTGGCGCGGCGCGGACAGATTGTTGGCTACCGCCTGGCGCACGGCGGTGTCCGTGTCCTCGGCCAGAAAGTACAGAATTTCGGGTTTCAGGTCCTTGCGCGCCGCCAGGACCCGGCGCACGTTGGGATCGCCGTCCCGGGCAAGCTGCTTGGCGATTTCATAGGAAATCGTTTCACGATGAAGGGCGTCCTGGTTCACGTTATCGGTTTCTCTACCGTCCTGACGCCTTCGCCCGGATCGGCCAGCGTGGTCGGTTCAGCCATGTAAAAACCGCCCTTGCCGGCTTTCTTCGCCTGATACATGGCCTTGTCGGCGCGCGCCATTAAATCTTCCAGCGGTTCATTGTCGTCGGGATCGAAAATCGCCACGCCGACGGAAATACCAAGCGGGTGGTCGTCGTCGCCTGAGAATTCCAGCAAACTTTCCGAGGCCTTGATCAGGCGCCCGGCACGCTTTTCCGAGACCTCGGGCGAAATTCCGTCCAGCCACATGGCGAATTCATCGCCGCCCAACCGGGCGATCACATCGCCGGGCCGGGACATTTCCATCAACAGGTCGCGGAGAAACAACAGGGCTTCATCGCCGGCCTGATGGCCATGCACGTCATTGACCCGCTTGAAATTGTCCATATCGACGAAAAACAACGCCGCCGTTTCCCGGTTTCGCTGCAGGCGGGAAATCCGGCGCGGCAGGTCCTCTTCGTAAAACGCCCGCCGGTTCAACAGGCCGGTCATGCCGTCGGTCCTCGACAGGGCCAAAATCCGTTCATGATTGCTGATCTGTTCGTTGGCGATCCCCAGCTGGTTGGCCACATCGCTGATCAGCAAAAGGTGATCGTCGTCCCAGGGTTCTTTACTGGCCGGCTTCCAGATGGAAATGGCGCCGTTGATCCGCTGGCGGTAATTCGTCGCGGTCGCCAGGACTTGCCATTTGTTGATCTTCATCTCGATCAGTTGGTCCTCGGCTTCCAGCGCCGCCAGTTTGGTGTCCAGGCTTTCCAGGCCTTCCACGTTGCCGTGTTCGGCGGCGATGCGGAAGGCTTCTTCCTTGCCCCGGCGGTATATCCTGCAACCGGTCACCCCCAGCGCGCGGGCGGTGGCGGCGGACGCCGCGTTCAGCATGTTATGGGGTTCCAGTTCGTCGCGGATGGTGCTGACGATATAGTTGAGATGCTGTTCCCGGCGCCGGGCGCGGGCCAGGGCGGATTCGTTTTCGCGTTCTTCGGTCACGTTGCGGCACACCCCACGCGCGCCTTTCCATTGTTCTTCGCCGTTTTCCTCGGCGATCAACGGAACGCAGGACAGGACCACACAAGCGGTCGAGCCGTCCTGGTTGCGCATCCAGATTTCGACATCATCCAGAGGCTTGGAGCTGGCAAACGGCAGCGGGGAGTATTCCTCAGGCGAAAGGACGAATTCCTCGGCCTTTTTACCGATCAGGTCTTCCACCTTGTAGCCAAGCGCCCCCTTGGGCGAAACGAAGATGAACTCGCCGTTGGCCCCGGTTTCCCAGGAAAAGTCGCTGGAAACCTCGACCAGGTCCTTGTAACGCTGTCGGGATTCGACCAGCGCCGTGCGCAGGTTGCGTTCCATCGTCATGTCGCGGGCCATGACCAGGACATCGTCGCCATTGGCAATGCCGGGAACGACGGTGATTTCCAGAATGATTTCGCCCTGGGTGCTGTTCAACGACACCGAACCGGCCGCCATGCAGCCCTCGGAACGGACCTGATCGATCATTTTCCCGATTTCCGGCGCGGCATCATGCTCGATCAGGGCTTCCAGGCCGGCGCCCTTGGAATTGGAGCACACCACCTTGCCTTCGACATCGACCAGCAGGGCGGCGCCGGGATACCCGGCCAGCAGGACCTCTTCCGGCAACGGCGCGACGGACGCCTTGTCGTCGTCCAGGTTATCAAGCGAGTCTGAAGACTGGTCTGTAGACATACAAAAAAAGTATCCCTGAATTTGAACAGCTAGGGCAATATATATATTCCTGTGATTTTATGGGATAAAAAGCTGTCCCGCCAGCCCGCAGGTATACATAACAAGATATTCACCAGATTGGATTTTTTCCACCAAGCGCATGAAACAGACACAAGCATCCCAAGACCGGTTAAATCAGGCCGAATGCTGGGTTTTCGATCTCGACAACACCCTTTATCCGGCGTCGTGCGATCTGTTCGCCCAGGTCGACCGGAAAATGACGGCCTACATCGCCGACTTTCTGGACATCGACTTTGAGCGCGCCGGCGAAATCCGCACAACCTATTACCGCGACCACGGCACCACGATGTCGGGCATGATGGCCCTGCATGACATGGACCCGTCGGATTTCCTCGATTGCGTGCACGATATCGACTTAAGCCCGGTGTCGCCCGACCCGGTCCTGAGCCAGGCGCTGTCCAGGCTTTCGGGCCGCAAAATAATTTTCACCAACGGCCCCACCGATCACGCCGAACGGGTTCTTGACCGGCTCTCCATCCGCCACCATTTCGAGGCCATCTTCGATATTATCGGCGCCGATTACATCCCCAAGCCGCGGCCCGGCCCCTATGACGTTCTGGTCGACCGCTTCCGGTTGACCCCTGAAAAAACAGTGATGGTCGAGGATCTGGTCCGCAACCTGAAGCCGGCGGCGGCGCTCGGCATGACCACGGTCTGGGTGCGGTCCGACAGCGCGTTGAACGCGCAAGGGCCCGGCGGCGACGTTCATCATGTGGTCGACGATTTGCCCCGCTGGCTGGGCGCATTGACCTCGCAAGAAGCGAAATGACGGCTCGTCCGTATTGACACCCTGCCCGGCGTGCCGCATTTTCTGACGCCGTTGACCAGACAATACCGGAGCCCCCATGACCACCCTGCAAACGACCATCGACACCGCCTGGGAAGTCCGCGACACGATAACCACGTCTACCGCCGGTGCGGTGGCGGACGCCGTTACCGAAGCCATGGCCCTGCTGGATTCCGGCCAGGCCCGCGTCGCCGAAAAAACCGACGGCGGCTGGCAGGTCAATCAGTGGCTCAAGAAAGCCGTGTTGCTGTCGTTTCGTCTCAACGACATGGCGCCCATCGGTGGC
Organism: Rhodospirillales bacterium; assembly: GCA_016763915.1. The sequence goes on along the minus strand of JAESSX010000202.1, from coordinate 917 downwards.
GGCCCCGATGGGGCCCAGTGGTTCGACAAGGTCGCGTCCAAGTTCCAGGGCTGGGACGAGGCCAGCTTCCGCGAGGCCGGATTCCGCGCCGTCCCCAATTGCATCGTGCGCCGTTCCGCCTATATCGCGCCCGGCGTCGTGCTGATGCCGTGCTTCGTCAATCTCGGGGCGTATGTGGATTCGGGCACCATGGTCGATACTTGGGCGACAGTCGGATCCTGTGCCCAGATCGGCAGGGACTGCCACATCTCGGGCGGCGCCGGCATCGGCGGCGTGCTCGAGCCGTTGCAGGCCGATCCGGTCATCGTCGAAGACAACTGCTTCATCGGCGCGCGCTCGGAGGTGGCGGAGGGTGTCATCGTCGAGACCGGCGCGGTGCTGGCCATGGGTGTCTATATCGGTGCGTCGACCAAGATCATCGACCGCATCACGGGCGAGATCCATATCGGACGCGTTCCCGCCTATTCGGTGGTGGTCCCGGGTTCGCTGCCGGGCAAGGACCTGCCGGACGGCAGCGCGGGGCCGAGCCTTTACTGCGCGGTCATCGTCAAGACCGTCGACGCGCAGACCCGCTCGAAGACCTCGATCAACGACCTGTTACGCGACTGACCGGCACCGTTGACCCGCTGGATCTGGCCAGGACGCTGATCCGGTGCCCGAGCGTCACGCCCGAAGACGGCGGGGCGCTGGCTGCGCTGGCGGCGGCGCTTGAACCGCTCGGCTTCGAATGCCACCGGCTGGCGTTCAGCGAAGCCGGCACGGTGGAGGTCGACAACCTGTACGCCCGGCTCGGCAGTGGCGCGCCCAATTTCTGCTTCGCCGGCCACACCGACGTTGTGCCTGTCGGCGATGTCGCCGCCTGGAGCGTCGACCCGTTCAGCGCCGAGATCGTCGACGGTGCGCTTTTCGGGCGCGGC
>JAESSX010000201.1 GCA_016763915.1 Rhodospirillales bacterium | reverse complement strand
TCGCCGCCCAGGTCGGAACTGCCGGTGAAATCGTCGCTGGCGGCGACGTCGGCCCCGGTGACAAGCGCCAGTTCATCGACGAACGCCCAACCAGTGCCGGTCCCGACCTCGCAGCCATAGAGCAAAAGGTCGCCATCGGGGGTCAGGGCGGCGCCGATGGCGGAAAGGGCGTCGCCATAGGCCGACAGGTTTTGCGAGGTCAGCAGGTCGGTGCCCAGTTGCACCGCGCCCTCGCCGCCGTGCGACAGGATTTGAATGGAATCATAGGGCGCGCGACCGGTAAGGGCGTCGGCCAGGGCCTGGAAACCGGCTTCATCGGCGCCGATTTCCAGCACATCCACCCCCGGGTCGAGACCTGCGATCAGGGTGGAATAGCCCGCCACCGACGTATCCACGACGACCAGTTCGCGGCGCGCTGTCTCGTTGTCGTCGGCGACCGCCGTGTCGTCGGCCAGGCTATCGGCGGCTGTCTGTTCGGCGATTTCCGAACCCGTCGCGGCGCCGGCGGCGTCGAACATGAACCGCGGTTCCAGCGCCAGGGCCAGGGGATGGGCGGCGCCGGCCATATCGGCGGCGGCGCGGCGCTTTGCGTCTGTCTTGTCGCGCTTTCCGAAAAATCCCATGACTAGCGTCCCTCCACAGCCACGGGTACGGGTTTCATTTGGGACGGGGCGATGACGTGGGCTTCCGTGCCCGTGGTCTCGCGCCAGAAATCCATGCCCTGGTACTTGGCGAAAAGATCCGGCGGCAGGATCGTGCGGCGCGGCTCGAACGCCACCTTTGCCCTGACTGTGTGCATACCGGACAGGCCCAGGGAGGCGTCGAATTCGGGCGCATCGAATTCGACGTTTTCAAAATCATGGCCGTCCCACCAGGGCTCGCCGATGAAATCGTAAACCAGCTTCAGGGTCTTTTCCGGCTGCCGGGCCAGAAGTTCGTAGTCCACCACCAGCAACCGCGAGGCCTGTTCGCCATAAAAGGCTTCCTTCAGCGCCGCCCATGGGAATCCGACCAGGCGGTCCTGGCGCATCATGGTTTCCACCCGGCTGTAAACCGTGGAGCACTCGTCGCCGGAAAAAATCGTGGAAATCTGGTACGGGTTCTTGCGGAAAATGCGTTCCATGCTGTCGACCACCCACGGCACGTCGCGCACGCAGGCAATCACCTTGGCGGCGGGGTACATCTCGGCAACCAGGGGCATCTTGGAACACCAGCCCCGGTTGGTGTCGAAGACAACGTCCCTGTTCGTTCGGGTCTCAAAATAGCCGTTGGCGATGGCGCGCAGCAGGGACGGCTTTTGTTCATCGTCAATCAGATGCGATGCCTCGGTCCCCGCCCCCATCATCTGCAGGTTGGCCAGAATCAGCGCCGCCACGGGGGTCGAAATATCGGCATGGAAACGGGCGTTCTGGCGCAACAACGCCGACAGCAACGTCGATCCCGAGCGAGGCAAGCCGGATATAAAGTGTAATGTCTGAACCAAAATCACCACTTAAATGTTTGTCACTGACCAACAACAAACCGACGACGCCGTCTCGACACTCAGGCGAGTCGGAAATTCTTATCCGTGATGATCAAGTGCACCAAACTACCAATGAAATACCCCTATTACGAGTTTTCCAAACATACTGGGATAAGTACAACTGATAGGCGTTTACAATACAATAGCATAACTTAAAACAATCCTTGTTTGTTAGCAAATCATTACTATCAGGGCTTTTAATACACAACTTTTTTGTGAATATTATGTTAACAAGCAACTTTTCAACGGATTCGACACCTGACTTGTGGATTCTTTTAATGTTGGCTTTTATACACAGGATTATCCCGCTTACGTTGTTTAACGTTTTTGTTCCCGATTGAAAGATTACCAGCGCCATGGCCAACGATGCTCCTTACGTTCTGCACGCCGTCGCCTTTCCCACCCCGCTGCCGGAAACCGTGGGCCCTGAAAAAATTCCGCGTGCAGGCCTGTCCCAGGGCCACTTCAAGGAACTGGTCGGGGTTGAGGTGGAAATCACCGGCGCCAACGGCACCACCAGAATGGCCGTTGTTTCCTGCACCGAGAAGCCCAGGGCCAAGGCCCCCGGCATCGACCGCATGCCCTTCACTCTGACCCTGCGGGGACCGGATACGGTTGTTCTGGACGGGTCTCACTTCGATTTCCAGCACCCGGTGTTGGGGACGATTCCCTACCTGATGCTAAGCCGGGTCATCCGCTACCCGGACGAACCGCAAGCCGCGGTCTACGAAATCACCTTCAACTAGCGTTAAGAACCCCGCCGCCATCTTTTTTTTGCAAAGTTCAAAATAAATATAGCGGCTCGTTAATATACACGCTATAGTTTAAATCAATTTAAAATAACAATTCTCGCTATATACTTTCCAACGCTTGGGGGAAATCTGCAAACAGGCTCGTTTCACTGACAAGAAGATACAGCCCTGTCACATCCCCAAATTTCTTTAACCCCCCGGCACCACCGGGGCGACACAAAAATTGGAGGATACATTCGCATGGACACATTTATGGGCTTTATCGCCGCTTTCGGGTTCAACTTCGCGCCGAGGGACTGGGCCGGGTGTAATGGGCAGCTTTTAGGCATTAGCGATAACCAGGCATTGTTTGCCCTATTGAGCACTTTTTACGGCGGTGATGGCCGCACCAATTTCAATCTCCCAGATGTACGCGGACGGACAATGATTGGTTTCGGCCAAACCCCCGGCCTGGATGCATACCAAATAGGGTCTCGTTCCGGGCTAAACCGGCACCAGATCAAAACAAGTCAAATGCCATCCCACACCCACGTGGCCGACGTGACCGCCGGAAGTGGCGGCGGCCCCGCCACCGGCACGCTGTCGGCGTCCACAAATGATGGCGCCAACCCACAACCTTTGCAGGGCGACTATCTGGCGGCCACCACCAAGGGTCGCAGCGACCGGAGCAACACTTACATCGATGCCGCCAACAAGGGCACGACTGTTACTCTGGGCGGCCTGGACATCTCGGGCGGCGGTGGCGGCAGCCTGCCGACAGTTACCAACCAACCCACCGGCGGCACCACCCCAATCCCCCTCATGCAGCCGTTTATCGCGATCAACTACTGCATTGCCATCCAGGGGACATTTCCGTCGCGAAACTAACGCCCGGCGACGTGTTTCCTCCCACGCTGCGGCGGCCTGGCACGAATTGCCGCACCGCGGGAGCACTACCACAGGTACAGGAAAACCCCATCATGGCGATACAACACATCAGCAACCTGAGCGCCGACGACTTCCGCGGCGCTATCGGAGAGACCTTCCAGGTGCCGGCCCCCGACGGCATCCGGATGTGGACACTGCGCAACGTCTATACCCATACCCCGATCCTGGCCCCCAAGTGCCGGAGTTGCGGGGAAGGCGAGGCGTTGCCGCCCAAGCCGAAAATGGACAAGCGAACACAAACCAAGCTGGCCAAGGCCGCCATTGCCGAAATCAACGCCAACCTGGACGCCATCGGCTATACCGGCCCCAAAGTCAAAAAACCGGTCCACACCGTGGCCGTGGGCTTCGAAGGGGAACTCGGCAAAGACACCCTGCCGGAAGGCGACTACAGCCTGTTCCACGAGGGCCTGGGCACCATCGAAGGGGCTTGTGTCAGCCACACCGTTCGCCCCATGGATGCCCAGATTGATAGCGCTCCGTATTATGACGTAACCTTTAATGTGACTTAAAAACCGTTCAGGGGACATCCGGGCCGATGCCTTCCCGATGATGGAAAACACCGTCTTCGCCAAGGCCCGTCCCGAAGACGTGCGCAGCGACCCGTTTCCCCATCTGGTCATTGAGGATGCGCTGGACGCGGACCTGTTCCAAGCCCTGCTGCGCACGCGGCCGCCATACAACGGCGGCGCCGACGCCGACAACCGGCGCACCGCAATTCCGGCCTGGGTCATCATGACCACCGAGGTCTTCGACCCCGCATGGCAGGACTTTGCCACCCTGCACACACGGCCCGAAATTACCCGCCACGTGCTCGACCTGTTCGCCGGCCATCTGGCCGACAGCCAACCGGACTTGTCCGAAACCACGCGTTTCGGCGTTCAGGGCATTGACGACTGGCAAACGGCGGATGTGCTGTGCGATGCGCGGCTCGAAATCATCTCTCAGGCGCGCACCGGGGGCTCGCACCGCATGGGCCATCTGGATGCGCCGAACCGCCTGTTTTCCGCGTTGCTGTATCTGCGCGCGGCGGGCGACACATCGACCGGCGGCGGGCTCGACCTGTTTCGCTGGACGGAAGGGCCGAAAGGCCAACTGGACAGCTTCGAACTGCCGCAAAGCGACATCGAACGCGTCGACACGGTGCCCTATAAGGCCAACACCCTGGTGGTTTTCCCCAATTCGGCCGATGCCCTGCACGGATCGCAAACCCGCCCGCCGACCGGTCATGACCGCGCCTATGTGTTCATCACGGCGGAAATTGAAACCGACCTGTTTTAACGTCTTTTCACGCCACCATCAGGACGGCGTGAAGATACGCGTGACCCCCATGGCATCGGCGCCCGGATGCCACACCATGCGGTCGGCACTGAGTTCTGTTTCTTCGACGACGAAGCCTTTCAATGCCAGCCACTGCTTCAAATGCGGGCGATTGTGCAGCACCGTAATGGCCAGCGGCACCCGCTGCATCGCCGCCGCCTGCTGCATGGCGCCGATGACCGTGGGGCCGTAGCCCTTGTCGTGAGCCTCGGGAATGAACTGGAGGTCGACGATGCGGACCTCGGCGCCGCCGCTTTCAACCAGCAGCCGCCCGATGCTGACCCCCACCTTTTCAATGATAAAATGCGCGGCGTTGCCGAACGTCTCGCCATAACCGCTCTGCATGGCCTTTTCCTGCATATCGACGATGGATTCCAGATAGTCCGGATCACCGTCGGCGGCGCGGATGTCATCGCGGTTGTCCTTGATCAGTTTCTTGATGAACATCTTTTCGGCGATGCTGTCCCGGCAGGGCCGGATCGACAGCCCCCCCGGCAGGTCACGCCGTCCGCGCAAAGCTTGCTTTGTCATGAACCATCTCCCGAAAACACAAAAAAAAGCGCTTCCACGCTTCGAAGGCCGCGCCGGTTCAGCCCCGCGCCCCATTCCTTTTTTATATTAAAAATAACAACTTTTCATTGTCAATAATATTGCATGTTCCTCTTATAATGGGCGTGGGGCAAGTTGCTGTTTTGGTGTTTTCCGGGATCCCCTCAACCCGAGGCCGGCCGTCCTGAATTCAGCAAGCTCCAATATCACGGTCAGGCGGGAATTCAACCGTCACCGTTGTCCCTTCCTGCGAGTGGGCGGCCGGGTTGCTTTCCCTGCCCTCCGGCGTCTCACATTCCTTGATTTTTGCGGTCTCGCCGTGGATTGCGACCGCACGTTTCAATAAACCCCCATTTCCCAGATGAACCCGATATTGCATGCGGCGACAATATGATTCTGCTACAAGAATCAATGCCATACACACATCAGAACAGACGCGCCTCACGTCACCCGGCGGGTGAGGTACGCCTGGATGGCGGAAAATATGGGAATGCGGGCTTCCGAATTCGGTCCGATCACCAATATCAGGCCATCGGATGCCAACGGTAGCGACACTATTTCAATGGCGGCGCAATTTGGGTACGATTGCCATGGGTTTAAAAGACTATCTGGGAAATGTCGGATTAAGACTGGCTATGAAAAATTACACTGCTCAGCGGCGTTTGTGGCTGCCTTCCGTGTTGAGGCCTAAATTGGGTGCCAGACGATTCGGCCTTTTTGGCCTTTTTATCGTTTTCATTCTGTCGGGGCCATTCCTCGCACAGGCCCAGCAGGCCGAACCAGCCCCGGCCGTTACCGTCCAGGAACTGGAAGACCTGGCCGCGGTCATGGAGGACAAAGCGGCTCGGGAACAACTGCTTTCCCGAATCCGCGCCCTGATCGCGACCAGGAAAAACACCCAGGTGGAGCCGCCCGTGGCAAGCGCTGGCGCCCGGATGATCGCCGCCCTTTCGGAAAACGTCAGGGAAACCAGCCGCCAGTTGGTGGCCGCCGCCGATGTGTTTCGGGACGTGCCGGTCATTTTCGCCTGGGTCCAGGATCAAGTGGTGAATCCGGAACCCCGGCAGCGGTGGTTCGATCTGATTGTCAAGCTGGCATTGATTCTGTTGGCCGGCGGGGTTGCCGAATGGCTGGTGCGCCTTGTGCTCGGGCGGCCCCGGCGGGCCCTGGAGGAACGGGACGTTGATAGCCTCTGGGTGCGCCTGCCCCTGCTGGCCGGACGCACGGGGCTGGACCTGGTGCCCCTCGCCGCCTTCGCCGCCGCGGCCTATGCGGTGGCGCCGATGGTGCGGCCCACGCCCCAGGCTCAGGTCGTGGCGCTGACTCTCATCAACGCATACCTGATGGTTGGCGGCATCCTGGCCGTGGCCCGCATGCTGCTGGCACCGGCGGTGGAAACCCTTCGAATTCTGCCGCTCACGGACGTGACCGCCAATTACCTTTTCATCTGGGTCCGGCGGCTGGTGGGATTTTCCGTATTCGGCTTCTTCTTCGTCGAGGCGGCGCTGCTGTTGGGACTGCCGGCGGGCGGATATAGCGGCCTGCGGCGACTGCTGGGGCTGGTCATCACCGGCCTGGTGATGGTTTTCTTCGTGCAAAACCGGGCGCCGGTGGCGGCCTGGATCCGGGGCGAGGGAAAGACCAAGCGAGCCGGGCGTTTGCGGGACCGCTTCGCCGACATCTGGCATGTACTGGCGGTTATTTATGTGGCGGCCGTCTTTGGCGTCTGGGTACTAGGCATAGAAGACGGCTTCCAGTATTTGGCCCAGGCAACGGCGGTGACCGCCGTGATTCTGGTCGTCGCCCGGCTGCTCATGACCGGCCTGGACCGGCTGCTGGATCGGGTTTTTGCGATCCGCCAGGAACTTCGCGATCGCTTCCCCACCCTGGAAGAACGCGCCAACCGTTACCTTCCCGCCCTGTCCCTGCTGTTGCGCTGGGCGATCGGCCTGATCGCCGCGCTCGCCCTGCTGGAAACCTGGGGCGTGGACGCGCTGGGCTGGCTCGACACGCCGCTCGGTCAGCAGTTGGCGGAAAGCGCCTTCAGTATCGTCGCCGTGGTGGTTCTGGCGCTGATCTTCTGGGAAGCGGTCAATTCCGGCGTCGAACGCTATCTGACCCAGACCGACGGGCAAGGAAACGTGGTCGAGCGCAGCGCCCGCATCCGCACCCTGCTGCCGCTGTTTCGCAAGGTGGTGTTCACCGTGCTGGCGGTGATGGTGGCGCTGATCGTGCTGTCCGAGCTGGGCATCAACATCGGTCCGTTGCTGGCCGGTGCCGGTGTCATCGGCCTAGCCGTAGGATTCGGCGCCCAGACCCTGGTCAAGGACGTGATCACCGGCCTGTTCATCCTGGTCGAGGACACTATCGCGGTCGGCGATTACGTCGAGGTGGGCGGCCACGAGGGCGATGTGGAATCCCTCTCCATCCGCACCATCCGCCTGCGTGACCCGGCCGGCAGCGTGCACACGGTGCCGTTCAGCGATGTCGGTACGGTGTTGAACCACACCAAGGATTTCTCCCACGTGGTGCTGAACATCGGCATCGCCTACCGGGAAAACGTGGACGAGGTGATGAGGGTGATCGAGGATCTGGGCCGGGAAATGGCCGAGGACCCAACGCTCGGCGCCGACATCATCACGCCGCTGGTGGCGCAGGGCGTGCAAAGCCTGGACGATTCAGCCGTGATCATCCGCGCCAAAATGAGGGTCAGTCCCGGAACCCAGTGGGGCATGAAGCGGGAATTCAACCGCCGCCTGAAGAATCGATTCGACGAACTGGGTATCGAAATTCCCTTCCCCCAACGGACCATCACCTTCGGCGAAGACAAAAAAGGCAACGCCGTTGCCGGCCGCATTGTGGTGGCGGATGAACGGGCAGCCGCTCAGCCGTCTAACCAATCGTCCGCCCAACCGGCGGCGGAAGGTAAGGCACGGATCGTTCAAGACAGGGGCGATGCCTCTGACAGCGACGGCGACGGTTAAATCGACATGCGAGTCCGTGGGGTGTTACGGAGGGGCCGTTCTCGTGCTTAAACTTGGCCTCCACGAACAAATCCTCCGCCAGACGAACTGCATCGTCCCAATCCACCTTTAATCATGGTGTTGTTCGTTTTTAGCTTTTTTCTAGGGGTAGTGGTCCCGCCCTGGGGGCGAATAGAGATACTTAATACTAGCTGGAGCGTCATTGGTGTCTCTGGTTTGGGGAGTGCAATAATGACCCTCTGGAGTTTCGTTATTTGGAAACCAGGGCAGAATATAGGTTAATAGACGTGGGCTTCATAGTTTCATCATCCGCTCGGATCTTTTCCGTATTCCTTCGCCTGATTTAACACCTGGAAGCTCATTCCGCGCAATGTCCGCTTTGGGTCATTAGCGGACATTCTGCGACTACCCTCCGAATGTCTGCTTTCGGGGTAAGAACGGACATTAAAGCCAATACCTATTAATGTCCGCTAATAGCCAT
>JAESSX010000200.1 GCA_016763915.1 Rhodospirillales bacterium | reverse complement strand
CGGGCATCGACAAATCCACCAGGGCCAGATCAAGGCCCTTCTCGGCGCCCGCGACGGACAGGGCTTCGGGGTAATCGGTAGCCTCGACGATTCGAAGATCAGAATCAACGCCGGCCAGAACCAGACGCAGCCCGTCCCGAAACAGGGCATGATCGTCGGCAAGAAGAATTTTCACGGATTTTTGCCTCTCCCTTTAAGTCCGCAACCAAACCCCGGGATCGGTGCGGAAGCATTTTCAACTCGGCTAAAACGTACTTATTTTATGGGATAATAAAAAACAATATTTCCTCCACCCCCATATCCGAAGAAAGAACGTCCCAAACAGTGCAAAACCACCGAGAAAAACATTTTATAGCATTCTACCGGTTCTGTGGAATGATTGTGACTGCCCTCTTCCGGCACTCCGGCTTTCTCCCTCGATTGTTGGCGGCCGGCATCAAAGGGGAACCCGCAAGCGAACCCTTAAACCTCCGTTGGGTGAATCCCCCAACAGGATATCGCCGCCGTGGCCGCGCATGACATCGCGGGCGATGGTCATGCCGAGCCCGACGCCGCCGGTGCCGGAGTTTCGCGATCCTTCAATCCGGTAAAAGGGTTTGAAAACCTCATCGCGCTGGTCCTCGGGAATACCCGGGCCGTCGTCGTCAATGGTGACTTCGATGGCGTCGCCCCGCTGTCCGGCGCGCACGGAAACATGGTCGGCGTACTGGATCGCATTATCGATCAAATTGGTCAGGCAGCGGCGGAACGCATTGGGCCGGAGAGACGCCGTCAACTGGCCTTCGGTATGCAGGTCCACGGCCCCGCCACGGCGACGGGCCTGGGCCGCGGCTTCGTTCAACAGGGCGGTAAAGTCCGTCGGTTTGGGGTCTTCCGCGCCCTCGCCCCGGGCAAAGGCGAGGTACCCGTCCAGCATGTGTTCCATTTCGGTGATATCGGCCTTCAGGTCTTCGGTGTCGATGCCGGGCCCAAGCAGTTCCAGTTGCAGTCTCATGCGCGTCAACGGCGTGCGCAGATCGTGGGACACCCCGGCCAGCATATCGGTACGCTGTTTGATCTGGCGGACGATGCGGTCGCGCATGGCCAGAAACGCCGAAGACGCCTGCCTGACCTCGGACGCCCCTTCGGGCTTGAACTGGGACACATCGCGGCCTTTGCCGAAATCGTCGGCGGCGATCGCCAGCCGGCGGATCGGTTTGACCTGGTTGCGCATGAAAATGGTCGCAACAACGAACAAAATCAGCGAAGTCCCCACCATCCACAGGACGAAGACATAAGCCGTGGAGCTGAACAGCCGCTTGCGCGACGTGGTCACGTGCAAGACGCCGGACGCCAACTGGACATCGATAATGACGTCGCGATTGCTGGATTTGGTGTCCAGTCGAAAAGGTTTGGATACGTGGGAACTCATCGCCCGCGTCAGCATCCGTTCGGTCAGCCCTTTGGGCGAAGGGGACACATTGGGCAAGACCGCGCTTTTCTTCAGCGACACCACCAGACCCATGTTGCTGGCGGCCACGTCAAAAATCCGGTCCCGGCCTTCCGCGTCCGGCGCCCGGCGCATCAGGTTGATGACGGCGGCGATGTCACCGGCGACGCCGCGGGCCAGCTTCAGTGTCACCTTGTCCCAATGGGTTTCATAAAAAATAGCCGCGGACACCAATTGCAGAATCACCAGAGGCGTCACGATGATTAACAGAGACCGGCCCAGCAGGCTTTTGGGAAGATATTTTTTGATGGCGGAAGTTATGGCTACCATAAGTTGGTTTCTTTCCACTCAGCCTGCTCGAAGGGTTAATCCGGTCGCAAAACATACCCCTTGCCACGGACGGTCTGCAAATACCGGGGCAATTTCGGGTCCTGCTCTATTTTCCGTCTGAGGCGCGTGACCTGAACATCAATGGCGCGGCCGCCGCCGCTGGCGCCGGTCAAATGGATAAGTTCCTCGCGGCTGAGGATTTCACCGGGCTGGCGGGCCAACGCGCCCAACAACGCCGCCTCGACATCGGTTAGGCGGATCGGCTGATCCCGGCGGTTGAGTTCGCCGCGGCCGGGAAAAAACACCGCCTCGCCCAATTTCACATCCGCCGGCGGTTCGCTTGGGCTCGGCAGGCGCCGGAGAATGTTGTGCAGGCGCAACAGCAATTCCTTGGGCTCGAACGGTTTGACCAGATAGTCATCGGCGCCGCGTTCCAGTCCCTCGATGCGGTTTTCCGGCTCGCCCATGGCGGTCAGCATGAGAATCGGGATTTTGCTTCTGCGGCGCAGGTCTTCGGCGAAATCCAGACCGTTTTCGCCCGGCATCATAAGGTCCAGCACAATGATATCAAACGCGAACAGCGTCATTTTATCCCGGGCATCGGCGGCATCCGACGCCGTCACCACCAGAAACCCGTGCTCGCCCAGAAACTTGCCCAATAGATCGCGCAGCCGATTATCATCGTCGATGACAAGAACGTGTGGGCGTTCATCGTTCATGGGGAGTATCCACTAATTCCAAGGAGCGATGATAATGCCTCATAGGTATAACCACCTTCATTCCGCGGCCGATGGATCGCTGTGGCGTTCCGGCGGGGTAACCCGCTTGCGGTCTTCTTCGTTGATGATGCCCCTTAACACGGCGCGGAACCCTTCGACCGCTTGTGCGCCGGCGTCGCGGTAGGCGGCGGCGATCCAGCGGCTTTGGCGTTCGGTCAGGCGGCGTTCAAGGTCCCCGCCCTGGGCCGTCAGGTAAAGGCGCCGGCGCCGGCGGTCGTTATCGTCGGTGCGTTGCAGGATAAACCCTTCGCTGATCAACTGACTCAGGACCCGGGACAGGCTTTGCTTGGTGATCTTGAGGATTCCCAGCAGTTCGGAAACCGTCATGCCCGGATGGGACCCGACAAAATATATCACCCGGTGATGCGCGCGGCCGAACCCGAAATCCGCCAACAGGGTATCGGCTTCGCCGGTAAAGTCCCGGTAGGCGAAAAACAAAAGCTCAATCGCCTGGCGCAATTCCCCGTCTTCGGGGTAATACGACCCGGCGTTCTGTCTGGCGCTGGAACCGGAATCGACCATGCTTTGGCTCCGTTGAACGTAGGAGAGGAAAAGGCGCTTCAAAGTAAGTCAGTGTTATTGACATATATGCCAAAGAATGATACCTAAAGCAAGAACCTTTTGGAAAAATCGTCTAATACGAAAGAAAATTTCATGGAATCCCCCCCCTTTGACGACCGGGACGGCGTGATCTGGTTTAACGGTGAGCTGGTTCCCTGGCGGGACGCCAAGCTGCATATTCTCAGCCACGCCCTTCATTACGCGTCGTCGGTGTTCGAGGGCGAACGCTCTTACGCAGGCAAGATATTCAAGCTGACCGAACATTCCGAAAGGCTCGCCTTCTCGGCCAACGCGCTTGGCTTCGAACTGCCCTATTCCGTCGCCGAAATCGACGCCGCCTGTATTGAGACCTGCAAGGCCAACAACATCGTCGATGGCTACGTGCGTCCCGTCGCCTGGCGCGGGTCGGAAATGATGGGTGTTTCGGCGCAGGCCACGCGCATCAACGTCGCCATCGCCGCCTGGGCCTGGCCGTCCTATTTTTCGCCCGAGGCGCGGATGAAGGGCATCCGGCTGAAAACCTCCAAATGGCGGCGTCCGTCGCCGGAAACCGAACCGGTCCACGCCAAGGCCGCCGGGCTGTACATGATCTGCACGCTGTCCAAGCACGACGCCGAGGCCGAAGGGTATGACGACTGCCTGATGCTCGACTGGCGCGGCCAGATCGCCGAGGCCACCGGGGCCAATATCTTTTTGGTGTTCGGCGACGGCAAGCTGCACACGCCGACACCGGACTGCTTTTTGAACGGCATCACCCGGCGCACGGTGATCGACCTCGCGGCCAAGCGCGGCATCGAGGTCATCGAGCGCGCCATCATGCCCGATGAATTAAAAGACGCGACCGAAATCTTCCTCACCGGCACCGCCGCCGAGGTCACCCCGGTCGGCGTCATCGACGACCTCAAATTCACCGTCGGCGAGATTTCCAGATGGATGATGGACGATTACGACAAGGCCGTCGGCAAAACGCCGGCGGCGGCGGAGACGGCGGCGGAGTAAGAAACGGTCTTCCTGATTTTTTGACCCCGTTTATCCGCGTCCCCCATTTTTTTTG
>JAESSX010000199.1 GCA_016763915.1 Rhodospirillales bacterium | reverse complement strand
TTGAAGCCGCGCCGCCGCCACCTTGAGCCCTAAGCCCGGTTCGGACACCGGCAGATCCTTGGCGTACATCAACGCGCCCATGATCACGACAAAGGACAGGACGAGTAGGGGCTGGGGACGGCGGCGGCGCATGCGATATTAAAGAGCTTTTCAACAGGGGATGCCAGTTCCGGCCGGTAAGGCCCCGCCGGGCCCGGATGACGGACCCGGGGGATGCGGCTTTTTTCCGACTGGCGGGAAAAGTCAGGCAAAGATGCTGGAATATGGATTTTCCCTGCTTCCTTGCCGTAAAAAATGCCAATATGAAACAACGTGAAGGGATTGGCGGGATCCCCCTCCATCCAATAAAAAATGCCGGCAAGCAAGGGAATGCCGGTAAGCCGGGGTAGGCGTTTATGGGAACAGGAAACGGCGCCAGCGTTCGTTTCGAGAACGTGCAGAAGAGCTATGACGGCGAGACGCTCGTCGTCAATGATCTCAATCTCGATATCGCCCGGGGTGAGTTTCTCACCATGCTCGGTCCGTCCGGTTCGGGCAAGACGACGACGCTGATGATGGTTGCCGGTTTCGAGCCGGCCACAAACGGCGTTATTTATTTGAACGACCAGCCGATCAACCATGTGCCGCCGCCCCGGACGGCACCCCGGCGATCAAGGATTTCATTAAAGGCGCGCTGACCGATTGCGCGGTCGCCAACATCGTTTGGTCGACCATTTTCGCCTATGATAGTTCAAAAATTTCAGGTACCAAGCCGACCACCATTGCCGACTTATTCGATACGGCCAAGTTCCCGGGCAAGCGTGGCTTGCGCAAGAGCGCCAAGGCCAACCTGGAAATGGCGCTGATGGCGGATGGCGTGCCGGCCGGCGACGTCTACAAAGTTCTGGCAACCGATGCCGGCGTCAAGCGGGCCTTCAGCAAGCTCGGCCAGATCAAGAAAGACATTGTCTGGTGGGAAGCCGGCGCGCAACCGCCGCAGCTTCTGGCGGACGGTGAAGTGTCCATGACCACCGCCTATAACGGCCGCATCTTCAACGCCGCAGCGGGCTAGAAAAAGCCGTTCGTCATCGTTTGGGACGGCCAGATTCTGGATTTCGATCTGTTCGTTATCCCGAAGGGCGCGCCCAACAAGGCCCTTGCCATGGACTTCATCCGGTTCTCCACGGACACCCAGCGCCTTGCCGATCAGGCGAAATACATCGCCTATGGTCCGGCTCGCAAGTCCTCGGGATCCCTCGTCGGTCTTTACCAGGACGGCAAGACCCAAATGGGCCCGCATATGCCGACGGCGGCGGCCAACCTGAAGAATGCGCTGGTCAATAACTTCGAGTTCTGGGCCGACCGGGACTCCGAACTCAATGAGCGGTTCAACGCCTGGATCGCAGCCAACTAAGACGGGAACGACTGCCGGGGCGCGTCTCACGGGGGCGCTCCGGTATTCCCCCTGGTCCCTTTATTTTTTTATCACCACCCTTGGTATAAGCCGGCATGACGGATACGGCGCTCAACCCCACGGCAACCAGCTTGACCACGGCCGATGGCCGGCCGCTCCGCCAGGCGCTTTCCCAAGCCTCGCGACGCGCCCGCACGCACGCATTCCTGCTGGTCGCCCCGCTGCTTTTTTTCGTGTTGGTAACCTTCGCCATCCCCATCGGCCAGATGCTCT
The DNA here is from genome assembly GCA_016763915.1 of Rhodospirillales bacterium. Next base: position 2,430 of record JAESSX010000199.1, on the reverse strand, counting down.
ACCTGAGCGTCTACAATCCGGTCTTTGCGGATTTCATGCCGCGCGTGACGGCGTATTTTAAGGCCAACCCGGGTGGCGGCGTGCCGGGGGAGGAAGGCTTCAAGGCGCTGGTGCTTGATCTCGCCGATGCCAAGAAAAACCGTACCGCCGGACAGGTCGGCACACGTCTCAACTACGAACGCTCCGGCACGACCAGCCTGCTCAAGTCGAGCGCGCGCAAGGCCACGCGGATCAAGGGGGCGCCTTTCAAGGACAAGCTTCTTGCGTTCAGAAATGATTGGGACGACCCGTATCTCTGGAGCGTGATGGAGCGTGCCGCCCGGTCTCACACTATGGGTTTTTACGCCCCGGCGCTGGATTTTACGTTTGATAAGGCCGGCAATCTTGAACGGGTCGCGCCGGAGCGGCAAATCTATGTCTTGCTGTTCACCCGCACGCTGTTTCTGTCCGCGCTGATCGCTTTTCTCTGTCTGCTGCTCGGCTATCCGGTGGCGCACCTGCTGGCGACGTTGCCGCTGCGCTACTCGAACCTTCTGATGATCCTGGTTCTGCTGCCGTTCTGGACATCGCTGCTGGTGCGCACTACGGCGTGGATTTCGCTGCTGCAAAGCCAGGGTGTGTTCAACGATCTTTTGGTCCTGCTGGGCGTGGTCGGCAACGATGACCGGATCCAACTGATGTACAACCAGTTCGGCACCATCATCGCGATGACGCATATTCTGCTGCCGTTTATGATTTTGCCGCTCTATTCGGTGATGAAGACCATCCCTAAGGATTATGTGCGGGCCGCGCGCTCGTTGGGCGCGAATTCCCTGACCGCCTTTCTCAAAGTCTATTTTCCGCAGACCGTGCCGGGAATCGGGGCCGGCGTGCTTCTCGTTTTTATTCTGGCCATCGGCTACTACATCACGCCGGCGTTGGTCGGCGGGTCGTCCGGGCAACTGATCTCTAACCAGATCGCGTTTCATATGCAGGTTTCGCTCAATTGGAGCCTGGCCGCCGCGCTTGGCTCGATCCTGCTGTTCGGGGTCGTGCTTTTGTATTGGCTCTATGACCGTCTGGTCGGCATCGACAACATGAAACTCGGTTGAAGACAATGGCGCTGCCCCCCCATGCATCCACCGGCGAGAAGGCCTGGCATTTTTGTTACCTGGTGATCTGCGGTTTGGTGTTCGCGTTCCTGATCGCACCGATCATCATCATCATTCCGCTGTCCTTCAATGCCGAACCTTATTACACCTTCACCCAGAAGATGCTCACGTTCGACGTGCAAGGATATTCGCTGCGCTGGTACGACCGCATCCTTACCCACGGCATGGCCAACCCCGATATTCCCCGCGAACAAGCCTGGTGGCGCGATGCCTGGAACAATTCACAATGGATTCAAGCGGCCAAGAATTCGATCATTATCGGCTCCGCATCGACCCTCGTCGCCACGGTTCTGGGAACCATCGCGGCGCTTGGACTGTCACGCCCGGATATGCCGTTCCGCCGCGTGATCATGGCGCTGTTGATCTCGCCGATGATCGTGCCGCTGATTATTACCGCCACCGGACTGTTTTTCTTCTATTCCGCGGTCGGGCTGGCCCATACCTATACCGGCATCATCCTGGCCCATGCCATGTTGGGGATTCCTTTTGTCATCATCACGGTGACGGCGACGCTGGTCGGGTTCGATCATTCGTTGACCCGCGCCGCCGCCAGCCTTGGCGCGCCGCCGCCGACCACCTTCCGCCGGGTTGTGCTGCCGTTGATCCTGCCGGGCGTCATATCAGGCGCCCTGTTTGCCTTTGTTACCTCTTTCGATGAAGTGGTGGTCGTTTTGTTCGTCGCCTCCTATGACCAACATACAATTCCGCTGCAGATGTGGAACGGCATCCGCGAACAGATTTCGCCGACCATCCTGTCCGTGGCGACCATTCTCGTCATCTTTTCCATCATCCTGCTGACGACAATTGAATTCCTGCGCCGCCGCTCGGAGCGCCTGCGGGGAATCTCTCCGGGCTGAGGCGGCCCCACTAACCGGACCGCCGGGCGACGAAGGCAAGGGGGAATGCTTTGTCCTCCTTGATACTTCCGGCTGTATCCCCGATCATGGGGGCCCCCGTCTTCAATCGTTCCTGAGGATACCATGGCGAAGAATCTCGCCGGCAAGACTTACGAAGTCCTGACCGCCGACGGCGACCGGTGGATTTTCGCCAGCGCCTTCGACGTCCGCTCGGCGGCGCTCGAGCACGCCGAGGAACTGCTCGGCCAGGGCGGGCACGACGGCGTGCGCGTTATGTCGGAAAGCGAGCGCACCGGCGAGTTGGAGATTTTGTTCGAGGAACGCTTTGACCGTGAAAAGGTGATCACCGTGGTGGCCGTAGAGGACGCGCCCCTGTGCCGGGAGCTGGTTGATTTCTACGGCTTTGAGGCCCGGCGCACGGC
>JAESSX010000198.1 GCA_016763915.1 Rhodospirillales bacterium | reverse complement strand
ATTCGCCGGGTTGGCGTCCAAGTCCGTCTCGAAGATGGATTCGGATTTGAATTTTCCCACCACCCAGGTTTCTCCGTAAACGCCCTGACACTATAACGCCTGGAATATGGGCAGAAGGGCGCGCGCACGACAACCCCTTGTTTTTCGGATGGATGCTCTTGACGCCTTGGGAGGAATCCGATGGAAAGTATTTAAATCGTCGGCGAAACTATTTTAATTTCAATATCCGCCCAACCGTTTTTAGTTTCATTTTTTTCATTAAGAAAAGACGATATTTGGAAACAGGTCTCTTCTTTTCCGATTAACGACGGATAATGTTTTACAGGTAAAAGAAATTTATGAGGCTCCGAGCCATCTTTTGAGTTGAAGGCGGTTTGTGGATGGATTGTAAAATTGTGGATGGTATGTTTTGTATTTTTATCGCCACTTAGTATAGCGACCACAAAACCATGGCTATTTTCCGGGGGAGAATAGGCGGTTACGATTAATACAGCCCATTTCTCACCAGACTTTAACGCCTCCACCGTTGGCGCGTCATGTTGAATACACGCCCGGCCGAACTGTTCGGTGGTGATGGTTATGGATGTTTTTTTATTAAATGAATTTTTTATTGAGCTGTAGCTTGAAGCTACAGGCCCAATAAAAAATATCACTGCTAACAAGGCGCTATACTTTTTATTCAACATTTTCACGCTTAATTTTTATTCCTCTTGCAGGGTCTAAAAATCAACCTGTTGAAAGTATAGCGTTTTCTCAGATAACCGCTATCTCAATTGATCCGGGCACTACCGAACCTGTGCTTTTCAAAATCATGCCTGGTTTAGGCACGGGAATGAGTTGTACCGAAATTTTATCGTCTTTAATTTCCTTGAGTTCCGATAGTTCCCGTATGGTGTCGGTTAAATCGACAATGGCGGAAGGCGCCATCTTATGGCTCGATTTCGCGGTAGATAAAAATGCTATGGTGGCGACAAAGTGCGGATCACTACTGGAAGTATTTAAAGTGACATCTTTGCTGTTGATGAAAACTCTAAACCCAGACACACCCTTACCTACATGAATATCCTTAATCACCGCGAACACTTCGGGCAATCGCCGTCCTGCTGACGATTCCAGGAGGGCGGGGCCAGACACGGATTTTAGCGTTGATGGTTTTAGAGAGAAGGGCGTATTCAAAAATTTTGAAGCACGGGCCGCTTTGGTATTCTTCACCTGAATGTGTTGCATTTTTTCATGGTCAACCGCACCCAGGCCAAACAAAGACAGCAGCTTACGGTGACGATCAGAGTCTACACGCAAATTATCAGGACCAGGCATCCCGCTGTAGGTATACCCTAATTTGTTCGTGTCTTGCAGGTCTTTTACGACCTTTGAATAAAGCGAACCATTAGCGGCAATAAAGTTATCTTTGAATGGCATATTCAGCCACAGCGCGGCATCGGAGTTCTTTCGCCCCAGCGCATTCCAGTAAGCCCAAATGCGATCAATGTTGCAGTGATGCATCATGAATATAGGATCTCTTGGCGAACCAGCGGTAGGCATATAGGCGCCTATAAGGTTGTGCACATTATTATGAGGCGTTGCTTCCAAGGTGCCTTGAATGCCACCGCCACGAATAATCCATTGTGGATTCAGGTCATTCTGATTACGGTTTCTGCTGGTTCCGAAAACCTCATAAAGGGTTTCGCTGTATATCTCGGCCATTATTTTTGGGCCAACCAGATTATCGGGCAAGTTAATCTTTTTTCGGTTGGGTACATACAAGGGATTTGGCAAGCCCTTGTATTTTGGATCGGCAAAGGCTTCCGGTAAGGTTCTATCGATCGTCCAGTCCCAGTAGGGCATGGCAAATGATTTATTACCTGTGAATTCAATCGCTGCATTTTCGTACATGTTCACATATTCGCGGTGCCATGGAAGGAAGTACCAATCGCCATGGGGGCAGTATTTGTAATCTCCACCAACTTTTCCGTGTTGCAATGAAAAACCTAACCAACTAACGGCTTGACCCTGATCATTCTTTTTCATGATGCCGACAAAATCACGAAACGTCACCAGATCGGGGTCATCCAAAGCCATGCCATGCAGGCTACGGCGAACACGAACGGTCTGCTGAGCAAGTGAAATGTTTGGAATGGTGCCTGAAAAAACAGTGGCGGCTCCGATGGCCAAAGAGGACTTCAATAACGTACGCCGTGTCACCATGATAAAAGCATCCTTGTCCTTTTCGTTGAAGAGTAGTTGAAGACGTCTGCCAACGCGCCACCATGGCCATGCAGGCAGTGGGTCTTGGGGTGCCCATTCTGGAAATTCCGCTTCGACGCCTCCTGCGCCGAGCTATTCCAATGATTGTTTTAATTTTTATGATATATATTAATAGATGTATTTGGACATTAACCCTTGCGAATGTCAATCTTGGTTTTCTAAATTTTCTTCATCGTTATCCGGCATCCCGCCTAACGACCCGATCAGCCCCACCAAACCGCGTTTGATCCGCCCACCATGAATTGCTCACTCCTTAGAGTGAGTTGAGAAGAATCAATTTATGGATATCGCCGTTGGTGACGGCGGTTTTTTCAGGAAAAAGGACGCCGCCCCTGTGACCAATGACCCGACGGCGAGTCCACCCCTTCTCCGCCGATGTCCCTTTGGTGCATTTTAAAGCCTGGCAAAAAAATTACGCTTTGCCCAATAACAGCTTCCGGAAACGGTTCTTCAGTTCGACGCCGTCGTTGGGCGGCAGCACGAAGTCCAACGCCTCGGCGCGCACCTTGATGGTATAAAACACCGGCCCGGGGTCGCCCAGGATCACCGGCAGCGCTTCGTCCAGCCCGGCCTGATCGGTGACCGTGCCGGTGACCGCAAAGCCCGCCGCCGCCGCTATTTCCGGCAGGTCGACGCCGAACGCGGTGTGGGTCTGTTGCATGCCGGTTTCGCCGTAGCGTTCATTGTCCAGCACGACGACCGCCAGGTTGCGCACCTTCTGCAGGGCGATGGTGGCGAGCGTGCCCATGCCCATCAGCATTTCCCCGTCGCCGGTCAGCACCAGCACCCGGTTTTCCGGCTGCGCCAGGGCGAGACCCAGCCCGATGGCCGCCGCCCCGCCCATCGCCCCCCATAACGGAAAGTTCAGATCATGGTCGCCGGCGTCGGTGATGTCCCAGGCGCACGACCCCAGCCCGCCGACGACAACAAGGCCGTCGCGCCCGGCCAGCAATGCCTTGGCGACCGCGCGCCGGCGCAGCGGGAAGGATAAGCTTTGGTTTGTCATGTCTTCCCCTACTGTCCGAACGTTTTGGTCGGCATCACCTTTTGATGCACCATAATAGCAACGCGGGCGTTGTCGTCGAACACCGGCCCCACGGCGTCGGCCACGGCGGGACCAATTTCGGCCCCATCCCCGATCATCCGCGTCGACACGCCGGCGGATTCCAGAAAGCGCTCGGCGTTCTCTCCCATCGGGTTCTGCCACGGATTGAACTCCTGATGCTGGCCGCGCATGGTGACGATCATCAACAGCGGGATTTCGCAGGCCTTCGTTAGAGAGAGCATGTTGAGGCAATTGCCGACGCCGGACGACTGCATCATCAGCACCCCCCGGTCGCCGCCCATCCAGGCCCCGCACAACAGGGCCAGTCCTTCTTCCTCGGTGGTCAGGGGCACGGCGGTCATGCTGTCCCCGGCGCGGCACAGTTCGATCAGCCGTTTCAGGCCCATGTCGGGCACGTAGGCCGCCTGGCGGACACCGGCCGACACCAGCACATCATAAACGTCTTCAGCCCACTCGCTCACAGCATCAGTCCGTGTTCTCTACCCGCCACCCGTTGCGAGCGCGGCGCCATAATTGATAGGCCCCGTAGCCCGCCACAACCATCGCCAGCATCGGGCGCGGCACGCCGCCCATCATGAACAGCGGAACAGAGGCTGCGAAACACGCCGCCGGCAGGTAAAACAGGGTCCATTTTTTCTTCTTTCTTCGATGTGACTGGAACAGCGGGAACAGGGCTGAAAACACGGCGATAATTAAAAAGAACAGCGACCACGGCCGGGTGACGAAGGGGCTGAGATCGGTGGTGATGGCCAGGGCCCGGGCCAGGTTCAACTCGGCGATATTGCCCAGAACCACGCCTAAGATCATCGGCGCCAGGGGAAATCCGTAATGGCGCATGATAAAGCCCAGGATGCCGAACCACAGCAGCGTCCACAGGTCGAAGGTGACGTTTTGCAGGGCGAACACGCCGATGCCGCAGAAACCGAGGATAATGCTGGCCAGGACGTACATGCGAACCTTGGTCACCTGCACGAAGACGCGCAGCATGAACGACTGCATCCCGATCATCATGAAGGTGGCGCCGAAGAAGGCGATAAAGATGGAATAGGACAGCACGGGCTCTTCCGAGATGAAGGTCGGGCTGGGGATGATGTCGTGTATCAGCAACGCGCCCAGCATGATCGCCGCCGTCACGTCGCCGGGAATGCCGAGCGCCATGAGGATGATCAGCGCGCCGCCTTCGACCGCATTGTTGGAGCTTTCCGGCGCGATGATGCCTTCCGGCGTGCCGGTGCCGAATTTCTCCGGATGCTTGGACGCTTTCTTGGCCTGATCGTAGGCCAGAATATTGGCGATGGACCCGCCGGCGCCCGGCAGGATGCCGGTGAACACGCCGATCAGGGACGAGCGGACGACAACCGTCCAGTGCCGGAGAAGCACGCCTATGGCGCGGCCATGTTCGATGCGGACCTGCACCGCGCCGCGTTCGGTCAGGGCCTTGCGGGCATTTACGGGATCGCGAACGTCGTTGAGAAGCTGGCTGAAGGCGAACAGGCCGATCAGCACGGCGATGAAGTCAAACCCCTGCAACAGGGAATCAATGCCGAAATCGAAGCGCGCCATGCCGACCGCTTCGTCTTCGCCGACGGTGCGCACCAACAACCCCACGGCGCCGGCGATCAGCCCCTTGATCACGTTCTTGCCCGACAGGCTGGCGGTGATGGTGAGCGCGAACATCACCAGCATGAAGTAATCCCACGGATT
>JAESSX010000197.1 GCA_016763915.1 Rhodospirillales bacterium | reverse complement strand
TGCGCTTTATCGGCGACGTTACCGGCGGGGTCGAACGGGATATCGAGCTGGCCCTGCAATCGGTGACGGGGCCGCGGTTCGATGTGACGCTCGCGGGGCTGGGGACCTTCGCGCGGCGCAGCCGGGTTCACTCGGTGTGGGCCGGGGTGGAACAACCGGACGCCGTGTCCGCCCTGCGCGACCGCATCGAATCGGCGCTGGTGCGTTTAGGGCTGGAGCCGGAGCACCGCAAATTCACCCCGCACGTGACGCTGGCGCGGATGAAAAAGGGCGGCGCCAGGGCGGCAGGGCTTTACCTGGAAACCCACGCCTGGTTTCAGGCCCCGCCCTTCACGGTCGAATATTTCACGCTGTTCGAAAGCCGCCTCGGCCACGGCGGCGCGCGGTACTCGGTGTATCGGGACTATCCCCTCGATGCGTAAACCGCGCCCTACTTCGGCTTGCACGCGAACGGCCAGATGATTTTGGCGCCTTCGGGCACCACCTTGCCGTCGGTCGTCCTATAGGCGATGGGCACGTCCTTTTCCCCATCGGGCAGGGCGCGGGCAGCGTGGCTGCCGGTGATCGGCGGGGTGCGGGTCATGTGCAGAATCACCGGGTCCAGGTGCATCGCGTCGATGGGGTAGACCGAGGATTTTTTCGACGAATATTCCGCCGACGCGGTGATATAGATCGACAGGTGCAGATGCGGATAGCCGGTTGGGTAATGGCCGCCGGCGGTGCCCGTATCGCCCGACGGGCCGAGGAATTGCCCCATCTTGACCCGCTGGCCGATTTCAAGGTCGGGCAGTTTGTCGAAATGCTTGTACTTGGAATAGATGTAGACGGGCAGGCCGGTGTCTTCGGGCGTGTGGCGCAGGTAGATCTGGTTTCCGACCAGTCGCCCACCGACGTATTTGTGGATGACCTCGCCGTCGGCGATGGCGATTATGGGGGTGCCGGTGGGGGAGGAAATATCGGCGCCGCTGTGATACCCGGCGAACGCGTGGAATACCCGGAAACTGCCGTCGAAACGGGTCGGGCTGGAAAAATGGGATTCAATCTCCAGGCAATCGGCGGCTTCGGGGTAGACCGGGCGCAATCCGGTCTCGACCAGGCCGGCTTTTTTAAGAACCCCGGCCGAGGCGTAGCGGCTTAAGGGATTGTCGCGCATGGTCGCGAATCTTTTCGAAGCCTGACCCTTGTCTTTCATGGCGCCCTTCATACCGCCCTTGCCGCCGCGATGGCTCATGGCCTCGGCGGTCTGGGGCGCGGCCAGGGAGAAGGCGGCCAATACCAAAACAAACAGATGGAAACGTTTCATGATGTCGAACTCCTTCAATAGGGAAGGGTCGGGTCTCCGGACAGCCGTGTAAAAGGCCTTGCCGCTATTTTGATGAAGTATCGTCGCAGAATAAGCCGCCGGCCGCACCGGATTATTATCGCCGGATTATCATCCCGTTCCCGGCGACCTCCTTGACAGACCCGGCGGCAAGGGCTATGTTCTGTTTTTGTTCTTTGAAAAGTTTATAGGGGATTTTCCAGCCGTTTCGGGCGTGTTCGCGTCGCGGGAATGGCGGGAACCAGGCAGTCAAAACGACCAACCGTTGAATGCGGGGGGGGGCCGTGCGTATCGGGCGATGCCGTCAAAAACCGGCAAATGTCGACAAATGTAGACATCGGTAGACGTTTGCGTACTTTTCTCTGGGAATTTTCCATAATACGGAAACCCCGGTGAAAATTACGGTTGAACGGGGCCGTCCCGCGTTTCGGCGGCCACCCTTAACAGCCGAATTTGGCCAGCGTGCGCTCGACCGAGCCGACGTAGGAGCCGCCGAACAGGCGGACATGGACCAACAATGGATAGAGGTTGTAAAAGTCCCGGCGTTGTTCGAAAAAACCGGGCCGGATCGGCCGGTGCTCGGCGTAGCGGCTGAAAAAGGCGTCGCCGAAGGTGTTGAACAGGGTCGAGAAGGCGAGCTCTATTTCGGCGTCGGCGTAATAGATGGCCGGGTCGACAAATCCGGAAATCCGTCCCCGGTGGCTGAGCACGTTGCCGCCCCACATGTCGCCGTGGATCAACGACGGGGTTGCACAATTATCCAGCCAGCCGTCAAGCTTTCCCGCCAGCGCCTCCGTGCGCGCCATCAGGGCCGCCGGCAGGCGTCCGGCATCGAGGGCGCATCTGGCCATGTACAGCAATCGCTGGTCGCGGAAAAAATCGGTCCAGACGGGGGTTTCGGGATTGGGCTGGTGCAGGCCGCCGATGACCGTCGCCCGCTCGAACCCGAATTGCTCCGCGGTGACGCCGTGCAGGGCCGCCAGCAGGTCGGCGGCTTGCGTCTGGGCGCCGGGAGACAGGCTGCCGGAGGTTTCGATCCGGCTCATCAGCAGCAGTTGATCATCGCCATACAGAACGTCCGGCACCGGCAGGCCGCCGGGGTCGCGCAGGTATTGCAGCATGAAGCCTTCGAGATCGAGGCCGGCGCCCGCATCACCGGTCTTGGCGATGATGGTCCGGCCGTTTTCCAGCGTCACTTCGCGCACGTCGGCGACACAGCCGCCGCCCAGGGGTTGAATCCGCACCGGCCGCGACCCGGTGACGCGGGCGATAATCTGATTGATGTCATGGCTCATGGACGGGGTCTCCCGCAGCCGGGGTCTACAGATGCTTGGCGCGGATATCGGCCAGCAGACCGGTGGAGGCCGCCTCGATCATATCGAGGACGACCTCGAAACCGTTGTCGCCGCCGTAATAGGGGTCGGGGACATCGCCGGCGCCGAGGTGCGGCGCGAATTGCATCAACGTGTACAGGCGGTCTGTCTCCCCCGCCGGGCAGAGGGCGCTGAGGGCGTGGTGGTTTTCCGAATCCATGGCGATCACGTAATCGTAGCGGTGAAAATCCTGCGCCTTGGCCTGGCGGGCGCGTTGAGAGGAAATATCAATGCCGCGCCCGCGGGCGGCGGCCGTGGCGCGGCGGTCGGGGGGGTTGCCGATGTGCCAGCTGCCGACGCCGGCGGAATCGGCGCTGATCTGATCGGACAGGCCCTCGCGTTCGACCAGCGCCCGGAAGACGCCTTCGGCGGTTGGAGACCGGCAGATGTTACCAAGACAGACAAAGAGAATTTTAATCAAAGGATCGCCCCCAATGGGTATATTTCAAGGGTAGGGCGATTATCGTGATCCGGCGCCCGTCGGGCAAGGCGTCAAAGCGGCTTGTATTATGGAGCAGGGTTCCATGAACGAAAAAACCAGGGAAAAACCCAATCCAGGAATCGTCGTTTTGACCGGCGCCGGAATTTCCAGGGAATCGGGACTCGATACCTTTCGCGATGCCGACGGCATCTGGTCCAAGGTGCGCATCGAGGACGTGGCGACGCCCGAGGCCTTCGCCCGCGATCCGCAGCGGGTGCATGAATTTTACAATGCGCGCCGCGCCGGACTGGCGGCGGGCGAGATCGTTCCCAACGCCGCCCATGCGGCGCTGGGCCGGCTGGAAGCCGAATGGCCGGGCGGGGTCCTGGTGGTGACGCAGAACATCGTCGATCTTCATGAGCGCGCCGGCAGCCGGAACGTGCTCCACATGCATGGCGAATTGCTGAAGGTGCGCTGCGGTTTCTGCGATGCCCAGGCCGCCTGCACCGGGGACCTCGGCGTCGATGTGGCCTGTCCGGAATGTGCGGTCGCGGGCGGGCTTCGCCCCCATGTGGTGTGGTTCGGCGAAATGCCGCTGGAAATGGAGCGTATTTACCAGGGGTTGGAGGGGTGCGGTCTGTTCCTGTCCATCGGCACGTCGGGCAACGTCTGGCCGGCGGCCGGGTTCGTCGCCCATGTCAAACAGGTTGGCGGGGCGCACACGGCGGAACTCAACCTGGAGCCCTCCGAAGGGGCCGTGCTTTTTGACGAAACCCATTACGGCCCGGCAACGAAAATGGTGCCGACTTATATCGAGAAAATACTGACGGCGGGATGGTGATTGGGTAAAAAAAATAATGAGAACCTTGATCCCGCAACTTCGATTTGGAAAAATAAGCCCATGAGAGAACTACTCCGGAAAATCGCTTCGGTCGAAAAACCGAAACAGACCCGGGACGAAACTCTGGCTTTGTTTCGGCATATTCGCGCCCGCACGCTTGAGTTGGCGGCGCCGTTGACGGCGGAAGACCAATGTATCCAGTCCATGCCCGATGTCAGCCCGACCAAATGGCATCTGGCGCACACGTCTTGGGCGTTCGAGATGTTTGTCCTCAAGCCGTTTGATCCGTCTTACGAAGACTTTCACCCCGAATATAATTTCCTGTTCAATTCCTATTACGAATCGGTCGGCCCCCGCCATCAAAGACCCCGGCGCGGTTTGTTGTCGCGCCCGCCGCTGGAAGACGTGCAGGCTTACCGCCGGCACGTGGAAAACGCCGCCGAGGCCTTGATCGGCGGCGCCTCCGATCAGGCCTGGGGCGAAATCCGGCCATTCGTGGAACTGGCCAACAACCACGAACAGCAGCACCAGGAACTGATGCTGACCGATATCAAACATGTGTTTTCGTGCAACCCGATGCGCCCGGCCTACCGGCCGCAAAATCCGATGCGCTCGGCGCCGGGGCGGATAAGCCGGCCACGGGGAACGGTCGCGGGTCGTGGATCGAATTTCCCGAAGGGCTGGTGGAAACCGGCCATGATTTTTCCGCCTCGCCGAACTTCGCCTATGACAACGAAGGCCCCCGCCACAAGGTCTGGCTGAACGGGTTTCGCCTCGCATCCCGCCCGGTGACCAACGCGCAATACCTGGAATTCATCGCCGACGGAGGCTACCGGCGGCCGGAATTCTGGCTGTCCGACGGGTGGGCGGCGTGCCAGACCAACGCCTGGCAGGCGCCCTTCTACTGGCAGCGGGACGGGGACCGCGAAGGGGCCGCGGCGTGCTGGCAGTTGATGACGCTTTCGGGAATGCGCGGACTGGACCCGGCAGCCCCGGTTTGCCACGTCAGTTTTTTCGAGGCCGATGCCTACGCCAAGTGGGCCGGCAAACGGTTGCCGCTGGAAGCGGAATGGGAACGAATGGCCGGAGAATGCCCGGTGGAGGGAAATTTCGCCGACAGCGGACATTTTCACCCGGTTCCAGCGAATGGCGGGACAGAACACCCTGCCGTCCAGGTCTTCGGGGACGTCTGGGAATGGACCCG
>JAESSX010000196.1 GCA_016763915.1 Rhodospirillales bacterium | reverse complement strand
GCCGTGATTTCAAGGGCAAGCTTGCCGTGATGCGCAGTGCGGAAAAGGGCAAGGCCCTGTATCCGGACGGATCCCGGTCCCGCATCTGGGGCGCCAGCAATAACGTATTTAAAACCGGCCCCGCAGTCAGCCTCAACCTCAATTGCACCCCCAACGAACAGATCGACTGGTTGCGGCGGGAAAAACCGGCCTATCTGATGACCCCCCGACCAATTTGTATCGGCTTGCGAAATACTGCCTGGACAACGGTATTCGTCTGGAAAATCTCAGCCAGGCGTTGACGCTTTCCGAAATGCTGCGTCCTGAGGTTCGCGACGCCTGCCGGGCGGCCTGGGGGGTGGGGGTGTCGGATATCTATTCCGGAAGGGATGTCGGCTACATAGCCCTGCAGTGCCCGGAGCACGAACATTATCATGTCCAGGCGGAAGGGTTGTATCTGGAAGTGCTTAACGAGGATGGCGACCCCTGCGCGCCGGGAGAAACGGGCCGGGTGGTCGTCACGCCGCTGGACAATTTCGCTATGCCGCTGATCCGCTATGACATCGGTGATTTCGCCGAAGTGGGTGAGCCGTGTCCCTGCGGGCGGGGATTGCCGGTGCTGAAACGAATTGTCGGGCGGATCCAGGACATGGTGATTCTGCCCGGCGGGGAACGGCGCTGGACGTTGCTCAGCGCCGGCAATATCGAATCGTTCCTTAGCCTCGCGCCGATCCGCCAATACCAGTTCGTGCAAAAAGACCTGCAAAGCATCGAAGTCCGCCTGGTCGTGGACAGGGTTTTGACGGACCCCGAAAAAGACGCCCTGCGCAATTGGGTCGTCGCCAAACTGGACCATCCATTTTCGGTAACGTTTGCCTTTGTCGATGACATCCCCAGGACGCCGATGGGCAAATACCGGGATTTCATTTCCGAGGTTGAGGCCCCGCCGGAACCGTCTGGTGGTTAAGAGGGGTCTTGCTCCGGGGGGGCTTCCGGGTCTTCGCTGAAATGTGACCAGCGCTGGTTGCCGTCTCGGTTTTCCAGGAAATTCACCAGCGCCGTGACCGCCTTGCGGTCGTAGCGAACGCCGGTTTCCTCCATCAGGATGTCGGCGACCTTTTTAAACGGCATGGCGGCCCGATAGGCGCGCGGCGTGACCATGCCGACAAAAGTGTTGGCAACGGACAGGATGCGCGCGGTGACCTGTATTTCTTCTTCCTTCAGGCCCAAAGGACCGCCGCCGTCCCAGGTTTCGCCCAGTTGGCGGATGGTTTCCACCACGGGGCCCTCGAAAGTGACGTTTTCAAGAAGATCGACGGTAACCATATAGGCATTGCCGAGGGTGGCGCGTTCTTCGGGCGTAAGATCGTTGGTTTTTGTCTAAAGCTCGGTCGAAATGAAGATCTTGCCCAGGTTCATCAGACTGCCGGCGATATCCACGGTTTTGGCGCCGCCTTCGTCCAGGCCCATTTCGGAGGCAATGGAGCGGGCGACTTCGGCGACGCGCGACGAATGATTGGCGGAAAACGGATCGCGCCGATCAACGACGCCGACCAAGGTGTTGATCAGCCCGCGCAGCATCTTTTCACTACGCCGCCTTTCGTGAGTCAATTCGGTGATATCGTTGAGAACCATCAACACGGCGGGAGGGAAATCCCGGTCGCCTCTCAGCGGAACGAAGTCACCCTGGATCATCTGGAAGGAGTCCGCGCCATCGGTGCCCTCGGCATCCTCATCCCCGAAGACCAGGGTTTGGGAATGGAGCTCAAAATTCTTCAACACGTCTTTGTTGACGGCGGCATAGGACTGCGCCTTGATGGGGCCGAGCACCGAGGACATGGTCTTGCCCATCATATCCTCGACCGGAATGCCGGCCTCCTTCGCCGCCGTTTCGTTGGCGAAGGTGTATTTGGTTTCGCCATCAACGGCGATGATGACGTTGCGTTGGCTGTTGGTGACGACGCGCATGAACTTCGACAGGTTTTCGAATCTTTCAAGCGCCACCTTCATGTTCGCCGCGGCTTGAGTCGCGCGCATCGAACTTCCATGGCGCCAAACGGCGATAATGGTCACCGTTATGCCGACGATCAGCAAAATAAACACCACCAGCATCGTGGTCAGCCGGGTTTCGGTGGCGCTGAGGGCTTCTTCGCGGGTAATTTTGCGGATCAACACCCACGGGACGCCGGGGACGGTCCGGGACGCGGCCAGGACCTGGGTGCCGGCATAGTCGGACTTGATGGCGAAGCCGCCCGGTTTTTTCAGCGCATGGGCATCGGCCAGATCCGGGGTGTCCGCCGACATGGTGCGTTTCAACGGCCCCGTCCCGTCGGCCAGCGGCGTCAGGTATTCCACGATCCCGCCGCGCGCCCGGACCATGTAAGTCTCCGTTGTCTTGGCGATCTCGCCGGGCTGTTTCAGGCGATCATAAAGATCCTTGCCGATGGTCCGGACACCGACCACCGCACCGATGCCTTTGGCGCCGTCGGAGTCATCCTGAATGCCGAAGATGGGCAACACAAACCCCATCGTCGGCAGGCCGCTGGCCCCTAAATAAACGTCGATCACCGCCGGTTCCCCGTCCAGGGCCTGGGCTACGGCGGCGCGGATTTTCGAGGTCAGAGGGGGCATGTCAGGCGTGCTGACCAGGGACTTGCCATCCTTGTCGACAAGGCCGATGCCGGCGACGCCGGGCCGTTCCGCGTTGGCGGAAACCTCACCGACAGGCGCCGGGGCCTTGAAACCCGTACGTTCCGCCGTTGCTATCAGCAGAATCCTGAGATAGCTGGCGGAGGCGGCTTCCTCTTCCTCATCGGCCTCGGCGGTGGATTTCTCGTCTTTGTCGGTGAGTTCGCTTTTTTCACCGCCATCAGCCAGTTCGGACAGGTACAACTGCAAGGAGGCATTTTCCGACAATTCCCGCATATAGGAAAAGTTCTGTTCGACCCATTCCCCGATTGCGGCGGCGCGGCTGTCGGCGACGATACCCAACCGAACTTGCCATTGCAGGATCTCACGTTGGCGTTCGCCTTCGATGAACTGGAAGCTGCCCCAAACGGACGCCACGACGGCTATGACGATACCGGTGCCTATCATCAGCGCCAATCGGTTGACTTGCCGTTTGGCTTTCTTTTCCGGTGCTCCGTCCGCGTCCCCGCCCCCCGGCGGTTCTTCGATGGTCTCGGTTTCGGACTCCGGACCCCCTGCCTCGGCCATGACCTGCCCCCATGAAAACAATAGGTTTTCCAGTATC
>JAESSX010000195.1 GCA_016763915.1 Rhodospirillales bacterium | reverse complement strand
CTATAAAATGTTTTTCCCGGTGGTTTTGCCCGGTGGATTTGCACTGTTTGGGGCGTTCTTACTTCGGATACGGGGGAGGGGGAAATATTGTTTTTTATCACTCCACAAAAAAAAGTACGTTTAAGACGAGTTAAAAATTCTTCCGCATCGATTCTGGAGATTGGTTGCGGACTAAAAGGGAGAGGGAATAATCCGTGAAAATTCTTCTTGCCGACGATCATGCCTTGTTTCGGGACGGGCTGCGTCTGGTTCTGGCCGGCGTTGATTCCGACCTTCGGATCGTCGAGGCTACCGATTACCCCGAAGCCCTGACCGTCGCGGGCGCCGAAAAGGGCCTTGATCTGGCCCTGGTTGATTTGTCGATGCCCGGCATGGACCGTTTTTCAGGGCTGTCGGCGCTGTGCGACCGCCTGGAGGATGTTCCGGTCGTGGTCGTATCGGCCAACGAAAGCAACGAAGATGTGCGCCAAGCCATGGGTTGCGGCGCGTCGGGCTATATTCCCAAAGCCCTCGACAGTGAGGTCATCCGCGCCGCCCTGGAACGAATCCTTTCCGGCGGCACCTATCTCCCCCCCTCCATGGTCGGCTGGGAAAAAGACGCGCCGCCCGCCAGGATCCCGCCACCGACCCGGTTGACGCCGCGCCAACACGACGTTTTAGGGTTCATCGCGCGCGGGTTTTCGAACAAGAAAATCGCTTTGGAACTAAAACTGGCCGAAGGAACCGTTAAGCTTCATGTGGCGGCTTTGCTGAAAACACTGGGGGTCAACAACCGCACGGAGGCGGTCTTTACGGCAACCGCGCAAGGGTTGGTGGAAGCGCCGTCGCCGGGAGCTTCCTGGCGCCGGAATTAAAGGCCCCCCCGGAGACGGCCATGCAACACCAACTCCTTGAACTTATCCTGTTGCTATTGGCTCTGGCCGGGTTTATGGGCTGGCTGGTGCAGGCTTATCGCCATCAGGTTTTCAAAGACCACCTGCGCGACCGCGAGGAAGGGGAAACCCGTTACCAGGCGATGGTCGAAGACCAGAAGGACTTGATCTGCCGCTGGGATGCCGACGGCATCCGGACCTTCGTCAATGAAGCCTATTGCCGGTTTTACGATAAAACCCGTGAACAACTGGTCGGCATGCCGGT
This sequence comes from Rhodospirillales bacterium, assembly GCA_016763915.1. The sequence continues at coordinate 2,921 of JAESSX010000195.1, read as the reverse complement.
TGGGAATTTTATGTCCGGGGCCGACGCCGAAAATTTCAACCAATGCCTGGCGGGTCTCAACTGGAATTCCCCGACCGCCGAATTTGAATATGCCGCCACCCGCTTTGATGGCGCGCGGCGATGGCTGAACTGGACGAATATCGGAATCTTCAATTCCCACGGCACGTTAGTGGAATGTCATGGCGTCGGGCGTGATGTGACCGAACGCAAGGAATCCGAAATCGCGCTGCGCATAAGCGAGGAAAGGTTCCGGGCGCTGACCTCCAACTTTCCCCAGGCGGTATATCTCAAGGATTTAGACGGAAAATACCTGCTGGCCAACGAGGTGTTCCTGAAATGGTGTGGATGCGAAGGCGATTCCGGCGCCGGAATCCTCGGCGAAACCGCCTACGCCTTTTTGCCTTTTGACAATGCGGATCGGATTACCCACCAGGACCGGGAAGTCGTCAAGGCCGTCAAGGCCATGGAATGGGAACTCACGCAGACGTTCCCTGACGGCATCGAACGGGTCGTTCATGTCACCAAGTTTCCCGTTTTCGGGCCTGACGGCACCATTATCGCCATCGGTGGCGTCACCGTGGATATTTCCGCGCGCAAACGGACGGAAGAGGCTCTGAAGGAAAGCGAAAACCGGCTGCGGCTGTTTTCCGACGCCATGCCGGCGTTGTTTTCCTATGTCGACAAGGACAGACGCTACCGGTTCTGCAATTTGGCCTATGAAAAACAATTCCGCCGCAAACGGGACCAGATCGTCGGCCGCACGATTGATGAAATCAACGGTCCCGAAATATGCGCGCAATTGGAACCCGAATTCGAAAAGGTGTTTGCCGGAGAAAACGTGTTTTTCGAACAGTGGGTCGATTTTCGCGAAGCCGGGCGGACCTTTGTCCGCGGCAGCCTGATTCCCGATATATCGCCGATCGGCGAGGTCAAAGGGTTCTTCGCCATGATTCAGGACATGACGGCGAAGAAACAGGCCGAGGACATGCCGGCCCAGGCCAAGGAGCAGGCGGAAAAGACCAGCGCCTCGAAAAGCCGTTTCCTCGCCGCCGCGAGCCACGACCTGCGTCAGCCCATGCAGGCCCTGGCCATGTTCGTGGATGTTCTGGCGCGCAAGGAGCATGACGACGTCAGCACGGATATTATCGGCAAGATTCAGGCCTCGTCCAAATCCCTGCAGGGTTTGTTGAACAGCCTGCTGGATATTTCCAAATTGGAGGCCGACCTGGTCGTCCCGGCAACCCGGCGCTTTACCGTTGGGGAACTGACGGCCCGGCTGGCGGAGGAAATCGAACCGATGGCGCAAAGAAAGGGATTGCGGCTTATCCATGTGCCGTCTTCCCTGGCCATCCGGAGCGATCCTGGATTGTTGGACCGGATTCTTCGCAACCTGCTGGTCAATGCCGTTACCAATACCAAGCACGGGCGGATCCTGTTCGGTTGCCGCCGGCGGGGACGCCAGGTACTGGTCGAGGTTTGGGATACCGGTACCGGCGTTGCCGACGACCAGAAGAAAAAGATTTTTGAGGAGTTCTATCAGGGCAAGGAAGAGGACGGAATCCGCCGCAGCGGTCTCGGCTTGGGGCTGGCCATTGTCGACCGGCTTGTGAAACTGCTCAACCACACCATAGAAGTCTCGTCGGGGCCCTCATCGGGTCTTTCGGGCGGGTCCGTGTTCCGCATCCGGGTTCCCGTTGCCAGGGACGCCGAGGCGGCCGTCAAGCAGGCGGTGGTGCGCGATGGCGGTTTCGAGGAAACCGCCGGCGCCCTGATTGTCGGCATTGACGACGATCCGGCGGTGCGCGAAGCGCTCAGTCTGTTGCTCGAAAGCTGGGGCTTTTCGACGGTCACGGCGGCCTCGGCACACGAAGCCATGCAGCACCTGGCGCAGGAAAACCGGGCTCCCGACCTGGTGATCGCCGATTACCAGCTGCAACAGGGCAAAAAAGGCAGCAACGCCATCCGGGATATTCAGCGCCGTTGGGGGGATTCCATTCCAGGTCTGCTGCTGACCGGGGATATCGAGCCGGTGCGTCTTAAAGAAGCCGCCGCCAGCGGTTATCAGGTCATTCAGAAACCGATCCAGCCGGACAAGCTGAAAAGCGTCGTCGCCCAACAGATCGGATCCGGGGAATAAAACCGGGGTTCAGTACAATTTCCCGCCATCGGGCACCGGATGATCGGGCCCGATCAGAACGACCTCGCCGTCTTCATCGGGGAAGCCCAGCACCAGGACTTCCGACATGAATTTTCCGATCTGGCGGGGCGGGAAATTGACCACGGCGGCGACTTGGCGTCCGGCCAGGGTTTCGCTGTCGTAATGCCGCGTGATCCGGGCCGACGTCTTCTTCTCGCCGATACCGGGACCGAAATCGATCCATAGTTTGATCGACGCGCGGCGGGCTTCCGGGAAGGGCTCGGTCCGGACGATGGTGCCGACGCGGACATCGACCCTGGTGAAGTCGTCGATCGTGATTTCCATGATTTTTGGTTTCAAGCGTTCCCGGGTTGGGGAGCATCGGGGGCGGCGTCTTAGCGCGGGCAAAAAATCCTCGAAAGACGTTCGGCGCGGGCAAGCCCGCGGTCGAGCACGGCCATGGTTTTTGACGAATCGGGACTGTCATCGCCCAGCCACGCGCTCAGCGCGCACCCATAAATCACCGCCAGCCCCTTGGTCCGGATCGCGCCGTTGATGCCGCCCGAGTTGAGACCGGCGGCTTCCAGCATCCAGGCCATGGAGCACAAAAATTGCGGCCCCCGGCACAAGGCGGCCAGGGGGTCGAAGGCGGCTTCGCGGACAAGGACGCGGACCGCGTCGCGGTGCGGTTCCATGATGTCGAGGCGGCGCATCAGCACATCGAACAGGCGGTCGCGGGCAGACGACCCGTCGGCCTTGCCGGCGGCCAGGACGCGCTCATCGG
>JAESSX010000194.1 GCA_016763915.1 Rhodospirillales bacterium | reverse complement strand
GTCGCTGGGATTCGCGGCCATCGGGCTTTTGGTGATGACGGATGTGCTGCCGCTGACGCTGTTCGGCGAGGCCCTGTTCTCGGGCATCGATACGTTTGCCCTGATCGCTATCCCGCTGTTCATCCTGACCGGCGACGTGCTCGTGCGATCCGGGTTATCGGGCAAACTGCTCGATGTCGCCGAGGCGACCATGGGCAGCTTGCGCAGCGGCTTCGGCACCTCGACGGTGCTGGGTTGCGGGTTTTTCGCCTGCATCTCCGGGTCCGACGCGGCCGGCGCGGCGGCGGTGGGCCGCATCACCCACGGTCGGCTGGTAGAAGTTGGTTATCCCCGGCCCTACGCCGCCGCCCTTGTGGCATCCGGGGCGTGCACCGGAATCCTGATACCGCCTTCGATCGCCTATATCATCATCGGCCTGGTGCTCGGCATTTCGGCATCGACGTTGTTTCTCGCCGCCGCCGTGCCGGGTGTGATGATCATGGTCTCGGTCATGGTCACCAATGTGGTCCTGAACCGTATCAACGGTTTTGAACGTTCCGACGTTCGGTTTGACTTCAATCGCTGGCTGCAGGCCGTTTGGGACGGCAAGTTCGCGTTGATGATCCCGTTCATCATCCTCGGTGGCATTTATACGGGCATCTTCACGCCGACCGAGGCGGCGGCGGTGGCGGTCGTCACCACCATGGTCATCGGGCTCGTTCAGGGGACGCTGAAGCTGGAAGATTTCCCCAAGATGCTGGAAAGCTCGGCCAAGGTTAACGGGGTGATCGTGCCGATTATCGCCTTCGCCCTGCCGCTGGCGCAGGCTCTTGCGGCGCTTGAAGTTCCGCAAACCTTCGTCCAATCGATCACCCAGGCGACCGACGACCCGACCCTGATCATCTTGATGATGCTCGGCATCTTCATCCTCGCCGGGTGCATCATGGAGACCACGCCCAACATCGTCATCCTGTCACCGATCATGTTGCCGCTGGCGCAAGAGATCGGCATGAACGAAATCCATTTTTGCATTTTTATGGTGACATCCTTGGGCGTTGGCTTCATCACCCCGCCGCTGGGACTGAACCTGTTCGTTATGTCCGGCCTGACAGGGGAAACAGTTCTGACCATTGCCCTTCGCGCCGTGCCTTTTGTCGGCTCGATGCTGGTGGTGGTTCTGCTGCTCGCCTTCGTTCCGGCCCTGAGCATCTGGGCGCTATAGACTTAATTCGGAGGATCAAAATAATGGCGAAGATCGGTTTTATCGGTTTGGGTCAAATGGGCGGGGCCATGAGTCGCAATCTCGCCAAGGCCGGGCACGAACTTTGCGTTTACGATATCAATCCAGACGCGGTCCAGGCCCTGGTTGCCGATGGCGCAAATGCCGCCGCCAACCCGTCGGAAGCGGCGCGTGATGCGGAATTCGTGTTCACCATGATGCAGGTCGGGCCGATCGTCGAAGAGGTCGTCTTCGGCGATAACGGGATCGCCGAAAGTATTTCCCAGGACGCGCTGTACATCGACATGAGCACAATCCTGCCGGAAGAGACGCAGCGCCTTGGCAAGCGTTTGGCGGAACAGGGCGTTCACATGATCGACGCACCGGCCGGACGCACCTCGGCCCACGCCGCCGCCGGCACGTCAACGTTTATGGTCGGTGGCGAGGACGCCGATATCGCCCGCGCCATGCCTCTGCTGGAGGTATTGGGGGAATCGATTACGCCGTGCGGTCCCCTGGGTTCCGGGGCCATGGTCAAACTGGTCAACAACTACATATCGGCGGTGATCAATTTGGCGACGGCGGAGGGTTTGGCTTTGGCGGAAGCCGCTGGAATAAGCCATGACATTGTCGCCGATGTTATCAGCCAGACTCCGGCCGGCCAGGGTCACATTCGCACCACCTGGCCCGACAAGGCATTGAAAGACGACCCCACCCCGGCCTTCATGCTTGATCTGGCCTACAAAGACATGGGCCTGGCCCTTGATACGGCGGCCCGGTTAAACGTGCCCCTGGTCACCGGTTCAGCAGGCCGCCAAATCTACGCCGTGGCCAGAGCCCAGGGTCATGGCCAGGAAGATTGGACCACGGGTATCTTCCGGACAATCAGAACGCTCGCAGGCTTGGGTGCCAAACGCTCTGCATAATGAACTTCGCTCCAAACCACCGAATGGCGTAATCCGACGAATGTCCGGTTAACTACCACCCGGAAACCGACCCGGCTGCACAGAAACAGGCCCGCGATTTTTCCAATCCCATCCTCCCCTTCGTAGGGTGCGGGAAAATTCTACTACTTCCCAATTCTACTGCCTAGTGTTCGGCCCCATAGTTTCACAGACCGGAAGAGCAACTCCACTTCAATCCAAATGAGGAGGGTCAATTGTCCACACCTGGCTATGAACTGAAGTCCCTGGGCCGAAGGCCGGAAACCCCCGGCAATGCGCGGCCACAAGCCCTCGGGCGCTGGTTTGATCCCGGCGTTGGCAGGCTAGCGTAGTTTCGCCTTGCCCAGTGGTACGTCGTAGGTCTCGCACCAGACCCAGACTTCGTTGTACTTGGCCGGATCGATGCCGGGCGGCAGCCGGTAAACCTGGGCCCCGGAATTGGATTTGAGCTTGGTGAACAGGGTTTTTTTATCGAAACCGTTGTTGCCGAGGGCGAGCTTCGGATCCGGCGCGCCGTCAAACCGAAAATCGGATTCCAGTGTCAGAGTCGCCTGATTTGCGTCGCCCGACAAAGTAACGTGCCCCGAAGTCTGGTGCTGGCTCTCTCCCTTGAAGGCGCCCTTGCGGACTTCGCCGGCATGGGCGGCGGCGGACATCAATGCGGCGACGAAAAAAACCGTGATGACGCGTTGAATTTTCATGAATAGTGCCTCCTGGATCTGAACCCGCGGGTCGATCCCGCAGGATACGGAGAATATGGTGCGGCGGTTCAATCGGAATGGGGTGCCATGGCATTTCCTTTCTTGCAGGTTAGGATCGTGGAATGAAGGTTCCGGCTCAAATGGACACCTCGATCTCGCCCAACCGCTTGGTCAGCTTCATGTTCTCGCCGTAGTCGACCTTGACCGCGATCAGCGCCGGCCCTTTCTGCTCGAACGCTTCCTTGAGGGCCGGTTTCAGCTCGCTCGCCGTCTTCACCTCGCGGCCCCACATGCCGAACGCCTTGGCGAGCAGTTCCCAGTCCGGATTGGTGAAACTGAGGTCGCTGTGCCTGCCGTCGAATTGGGTCTGTTGCTTCCACTTGATCAGGCCGTACTCGCCGTCCTCCCACACCATGAACACCGCCTTGATGCCGAGCCGCACCGCCGTCTCCAGGTCCTGGACGTTCATCATGAAGCCGGCGTCGCCGGAGATCGACAAAACGTTGTTGTCGGGACAGGCGAACTTGGCGCCGATCGTGCCCGGCAAGGCGAAGCCCATCGAGCAGAAGCCGTTGGAGATAAGACAGGTGTTCGGTGCGTAGCACTGGTAGTAACGGGAGATCCACATCTTGTGGGCGCCGACATCGGACAGCAGCACGTCGTCCGCCCCCATCACCTCGCGCACGTCCCACAGGATCTTCTGCGGTTTCATCGGGAAGGACGTGTCGTCTTTGTCCATCGCGAAGTCCTTGAGGATCTGGCTGCGCAGCTTCTGCCACTTGCCGATGTCGTGTAGCGGCAGCTCCCTGGCGTGGTCATGCTCGAGCTTCATGTTGATCTGCCACAGCGCATCCGCGATGTCGCTCACCACGTCGACCGCCACGGTGTAATAATGGTCGATCTCCGCCGGCAGGAAGTCGATATGGATAATCTCCTTGTCCTTTTTGGCGTTCCAGAAATGCGGGCTGTATTCGACCAGGTCGTAGCCGACGGTCATCACCACGTCGACCGCGCTGAAGGCGTGGTTGATGTAGTCCTTGGCCTGCAGGCCCAGGGTGAACAGGCAGAATTCGTCGTCCATCGGCAACACGCCCTTGCCCATGAAGGTGTTGACCACGGGAATGCCGGTCTTTTGCGCCAGCCGGCGAAGCTGTGCCGCCGCCCGTTTGCGGATTGATCCGTTGCCGGCCAGGATGATCGGGTTCCTGGCCGCGAGCAGCGTTTCGACCGCCTGGGCCGTCGCCTTGTGGTCGGCGGCGGGGCGCCGGGTGGTGTAGACGTTCATCGGTTCCAGCGAGACCGGTTTCTCGGCGATGTCTTCGGGCAGCTCGATCACCGTCACCCCGGGCTTCTCGGCCTGGGCCAGCTTGAAGCCCTTGCGGATGACCTCGGGGATCGTCTCCTCGTCGCGGATCGAATGCGCCCACTTGCTGATCGGCAGGCACATGGCGATGGCGTCCATGTTCTGGTGGCTCTCCTTGTGGAGGCGCTTTGTGGAGCCCTGGCCGATAATCGCGACCACCGGCGCGTTGTCCATGTTGGCGTCGGCGAGGCCGGTCACCAGGTTGGTGATGCCGGGGCCGAGGGTCGCCAGGCACACCCCCGGCTTGCCCGTCAACCGCCCATAGACGTCGGCGATAAAGGCCGCGGCCTGTTCATGCCGGCACAGCACGAACTCGATCTCGCTGTTCATCAGCGAGATCATCAGGTCGGCGTTCTCCTCGCCCGGGATGCCGAAGATGCGTTCGACGCCCTCGGCCTCGAGACAGCGCACGAACAGGTCGGACGCCTTCATTGTTTTGACCTTCTTCTCAGATGCTGTTGCCATGGTTTGCTCCCAATTAGGTGTCGCTCACAACCCGGGTGAGCGGATTACGATCATTTTTTGGGCCTGCCTGACGTGCATGGCATGGGCAACGGCGCCGACACCCGCGGAATGAAACAGACCTGAAAAAACCGAAAAGATAAGGAGCTATTTTGCGGAGTGTTGGCGAACCATGCGTTGTGGCTCTGGGACAAAGGTTAAAGGGGATTGCTTTGAAAGGGAAGGAAAGAGAGGGTCGTGACCGGGGCGCCGCATGGCGCACGGGCGTCACAAAACAGAGATCAGCGCGTCCAGCACTTCATCGGGCTGTTCGGCCATCATCATATGGCCGCAGCCGGGCAGCGTCGTGACCCGCGCGCCGGGGATCGCCTCGGCCAGGGGCTTGGCGGCTTTGGCCGGAGTCATGGCGTCGCGCTCGCCGAGCACCAGCAGGGTCGGGCAGGTGATGTTGGCGGCCGC
>JAESSX010000193.1 GCA_016763915.1 Rhodospirillales bacterium | reverse complement strand
TCGGTGCTTCCCCGCTGGCGCGCCTGCATCTGATCATCCGCACCAAGCCGGGAAAAATCCCGCCCTACGAGGTCCCGGCGCTGGAAGCCCGTCTTGTCGCGGCGGCCCGGTCGTGGACCGACCGCCTGAGCGAAGCCCTGGCCGATCGCTACGGCGAAGAGAGCGTAAACGAACTGCTGCAACGCTATGGCGAGGCTTTCGATGCGGGGTACCGGGAAACCCATGACAGCGCCCAGGCGATCGAAGATATCCGCGAGATCGAACGCCTGCTGGAAGGCGGCGGCATCGGCATGGCGCTGTACCGGCCGCCGGGATCACCGGCCAGCAATATCCGGTTCAAGGTCTACCATCTGGACACGGCGGTGCCGCTGTCCGACGCCTTGCCGTTGTTCGAGCACATGGGCTTCCGGGTGATGAACGAAATCCCGCACGATGTGATCCTGGCCCCCGAACCGGGCCGGGACCAGGGCCGGAAAGTCATGATTCATGATTTCGGGCTGGAATCCCGCGACGGCAGCACCGTCAACCTTGAGGCCATTAACGATAACCTCAAAGACGCCTTTGACCGTGTCTGGCACGGCGATACCGAAAGCGACGGGCTCAATGCGCTGGTCTCCGGGGGCGGGCTGACGTGGCGTGAGGTGGTGATTTTGCGGGCCTATGCGAAATTTCTGCGCCAGGCGGGAATCGCCTTTTCCCAGGCCTATATGGAACAAACGCTGGCGAACAATGCCGCCATTGCGCGGCGTATCGTCGATTTGTTCCTGACCGTGTTCGACCCCGCCGCAAAGGGTGGAGCCGGGCGCTCCGCGGCCCGCGCCAATCGCATCAGAAAACAAATCGACAAGGGCCTGAACGCCGTCGTCAGCGCCGACGAGGACCGCATTCTGCGGCGCTTCGTGAATGCCGTGGATTCGACGCTGAGGACCAATTTCTTTCAAGCCGCCGCCGATGGCGCGCCGAAGCCCTACCTGTCGTTCAAGATCAAATCGGCCAATATCGACGAACTTCCGCTGCCGCGCCCGTTATATGAAATTTTCGTCTACAGCCCCCGCGTCGAAGGGGTGCACCTGCGCTTCGGCATGGTGGCGCGCGGCGGGCTGCGCTGGTCGGATCGGCGCGAGGATTTCCGTACCGAAGTTCTGGGTCTGGTCAAGGCGCAGCAGGTCAAAAACGCGGTCATCGTTCCGGTCGGATCCAAGGGCGGGTTCGTGGTTAAAAACCCGCCCCAGGGCGGCGGCAGGGATGGCTTTCTGGCCGAAGGCATCGCGTGCTATAAAATCTTTATCTCCGGTCTTTTCGACCTGACCGACAACTACCAGGGCACCCGCATCATCGCGCCGAAACAGGTTGTCCGCCTGGATGGTCCCGACCCCTATCTGGTGGTCGCCGCCGACAAGGGCACGGCGACCTTTTCCGATATCGCCAACGGTGTTTCCGAGCAATACGGCCATTGGCTGGGCGACGCCTTCGCGTCGGGCGGAAGCCAGGGCTATGACCACAAGAAAATGGGCATCACCGCGCGCGGCGGTTGGGAATCGGTCAAGCGCCATTTCCGTGAAATCGGCGTCGACACCCAGAAGCAGCCCTTCACCGTCATTGGCATCGGTGATATGTCGGGCGACGTGTTCGGCAACGGCATGTTGTTGTCGAAACAGATCAAGCTGGTCGGCGCCTTCAACCATCTGCACATCTTTATCGATCCCGATCCCGACCCGGCGAAAAGCTTCGATGAGCGCAAGCGGATGTTCCGCCTGCCGCGGTCCAGTTGGGCCGATTACGACACGGACCTGATTTCCAAGGGCGGCGGCGTGTTGGACCGCAGCGCAAAAACGCTTCGCCTGTCGCCGGAAATCCGTGCCTTGTTCGACATCCCCAAAGACACCGTCACGCCGAACGAATTGCTGGGCTATATGCTTAAAGGCGACGTCGACCTGTTGTGGTTCGGCGGCATCGGGACCTATGTCAAGGCGGCGTCCGAATCGGATCTGGACGTGGGCGACCGGGCCAACGACGCGATCCGCATTAACGGGCGGGAGTTGCGCTGCAAGGTCGTCGGCGAAGGCGCCAATCTTGGCACCACCCAGTTGGGACGAGTCGAATATGCCCTGGGCGGCGGCCGCCTGAACACGGACTCCATCGACAATTCCGCCGGCGTGGATTGTTCGGACCACGAGGTCAACATCAAGATTCTGATCGATTCCGTGGTCGCCCAGGGCCGTCTCACGGCGCCCCAGCGCAACAAGCTGCTGGCGACCATGACCAACGAGGTCGGGGCTCTGGTGCTTCGCCACAATTACCTCCAGACCCAGGCCATTTCGATGATCCGTGCCAAGGGCAGCCAGGCCCTGGACAATCAGAAAAGGCTGATGCGGAAGCTGGAACGCAGCGGGCGCTTGAACCGGGCTGTTGAATTCCTGCCCGATGACGAAACCCTGGGGGAGCGCGAAGCGGCGAAACAGGGTCTGACCCGCCCGGAAATCGCCATCGTCATATCGTATTCAAAAATCTGGCTGTATGACGAGTTGCTGGCATCCGACGTTCCGGACGATCCGTGGCTGGAGGAGAATCTGGTTGAGTATTTTCCGACCCCGCTTCGCCAAACGTACCTCAAGGATATCCGGGGCCACCGCCTGTGCCGGGAAATCATCGCCACCCGCATCACCAATTCCATGATTAATCGGGTCGGCGGCACGTTCGTCAACGAATTCAGGGAGAAATCCGGCAAGAACGCCGCCGAAATCACCCGCGCCTATACCATTGCTTGCGAGGTGTTCCAGCTGCGCGGGTTGTGGCGGTCGATCGAGAAACTGGACAACCGCGTCCCGGCCATGGCCCAGGCCACGATGATGCTGGATATCAATCATCTGATCGAATGGGTGACCTTGTGGTTCCTGCGTAACGGCAAGGCGGGCCTCGACATCGGCGCCCACGTGAGGGACTTCCGCGACGGCATTACCGCACTGTCCGAAGGTCTCGATGGCTTTCTTCCGGCCCATTATATGAAGGATGTGAAAAAACGGGCCGAACCCTATATCGGTCAGGGCGTGCCGGAAGCCCTGGCGTTGCAGATCGCCACACTGGTCAATCTGTATTCCGCCTGCGATATCGTGCGTCTGGCCAACCGGCGGCGGCTTGCCGTCGGCGACGTGGCGAGAATCTATTTCGCCATCGGCACCCATTTCCGCTTGGGCCGGCTGCGCGCCGCGGCCGAGCAGATGGCTGTCGGCGGCCATTGGCAGACCCTTGCCGTCGCCGCCCTGACCGAGGAAATTTACGGGCATCAACTTGCGTTGGCCAATCTGGTGATCGGGTCCGGGGCGCTGCGCAATCCGGAAACGGCGGTCTCGGGCTGGCTGAAAAACAACCGCGCCCGGGTCGAGCCCACCGAACAGCTTTTAACCGAACTGTGGGGAACGGAAATAAACGATCTCAGCATGATCGCCGTTGCCAGCCGTTCGTTAAGCACAATGACGGCCGGCGGTTCCTAGAGGTGAGCGGGAGGTGACATCGGTGCCGCCCGCCGGGAACGCGTCGACGCCCGCCTCCCGGTGGGGCGGCTTCAGCTGGTGCCTTTACGATTGGGCCAACTCGGCGTTTCCGACCGTGATCACCACGTTCGTATTTTCCGTCTATTTCATCAAGGCCATCGCGGCCGATGAGATTTCCGGCACCAGCCAATGGGGATGGGCGCTCAGCCTGTCGGGGCTGGCGGTGGCGGTGGCGGCGCCCCTGTTGGGCGCGATTGCCGATTTTGGCGGGCGGCGTAAACCCTGGATATTCGCCTTTACGGTCTTGTGCGCCGCATTAACGGGGCTGTTATGGAACGCCAGGCCGGACGCGGCGTTCGTCCTGTTGGCGCTGGTTCTGGCGGGCGGGGCCAACTTCGCCTTCGAGATGGCAATGGTCTTTTACAACGCCATGCTGCCCGACCTGACGACGCAAAGCCGCATCGGCCGGTTGTCGGGCTGGGGCTGGGGGTTGGGCTATGCCGGCGGCCTGGCTTGCTTAGGGCTGGCGCTGGTGGCGCTGGTCGATGCCGAGACCCCGGTCTTCGGGCTGGACAAGGAAACCTCCGAGCACTTGCGGGCCATGGGTCCCATGGTGGCTCTGTGGATGGTGGTGTTTGCCGTGCCGCTGTTTTTGTGGACGCCCGACCGGCCGGCCCGCGCCATAGCGCCGATTGCGGCCGTCCGGCAGGGCTGGTCGGCGCTCATCGGCACTCTGGGCCGTGTCCGCGACTTCCGGCCGGTGGTCCGCTATCTGTTGGCCCGGATGCTCTACACCGACGGGCTCAACACCTTGTTCGCCTTCGGCGGCATTTACGCCGCCGGCACGTTCGGCATGGATTTTTCGGAACTGATTATTTTCGGCATTGCCATCAACGTGACCGCTGGGCTGGGGGCGGCCGGGTTCGCCTGGGTCGATGACTGGATCGGGCCGAAGCGCACCATCCAGATTGCCGTCACCGGACTGATCGTCATAGGCGGCGCGCTGGTGTTGGTCGAGGGCAAGACCCTGTTTTGGGTTTTCGCCCTGCCGCTCGGCATTTTCGTCGGCCCGGCCCAGGCCGCCAGCCGGTCGATGATGGCGCATATGGCGCCGGCGGACATGCGGACAGAAATGTTCGGCCTGTACGCGCTGTCCGGCAAGGCGACGGCATTTTTGGGGCCGGCGCTACTGGCCTGGGTGACGGTGGCGTTCGACAGCCAGCGCGCCGGCATGGCGACGATCCTGGTGTTTCTCCTCGCCGGGCTGGCCTTGCTGGCGGGCGTTCCGGACCTTCGCGGGGAAAATAGAACCAATCCGCCGGTTGGTCGTTGAACCGGCGGCGGTTTTGCCGGACAATCAAGCCCATGACATTTCCCGACCGCAAATTTTCCGATATTTCGGCGTACGCGTCCGCCTATTTCGACCAGTGCAAGGCGGCCCACGCGTCGGTGGATGCGGACAAGCTGGACGCCGCCTTCGCCCTGCTGGACGAAGCCTACGGGCGGGGCGCGGTTTTGTATGTCTGCGGCAACGGGGGGTCGGCGGCGATTTCCAACCATCTGGTCTGCGATCACTCCAAAAGCGGCCAGCAGGATACCGGCCGTCGGCCCAAGGTGGTTTCCCTGTCCACCAATATCGAAATGATAACCGCCATCGCCAACGACATCAGCTTCGAGGAAATCTTCGTCTATCAGCTCAGGACCCTGGCCGAACCGGGCGACATGCTGCTGACTATTTCGTCGTCCGGGGATTCGGAAAACGTCGTCAAGGCCGCCCAGTGGGCGAAAAACAACGGCCTGTCCGTCATCGCCTTTACCGGATTCGACGGCGGCCGCACGGCCGGCCTGGCCGACATCAACCTGCACGTGGCGGGCGACAATTACGGCGTCGTCGAAGACATCCATCAGGGCCTGATGCACATTCTGGCGCAATTCCTGCGCCAAAGCCACATGGACGAGGCGACCATCACGGACCGCAGGTTCTAAAGCCGTGCCTGCCGCCGAGGCCGGAGTCTACGAGCTGTTTGCCGTTAAGTACGCCACCCACGGTCGCACCCAGGCGGCCAATTTCGTCGACCCGCCGGACCCGCACGAAGCCATGCCCATAGATTATTTCGTCTGGGCGGCGGTGTCCCGGACCCGCACCTTCGTCATCGACATGGGGTTTAACCGGGAAACGGCGGTCGATCGCGGGCGCACCTTTATCCGCTGCCCGGCCGAGGCGCTGGCCCTCGTCGGCGTCGATGCGAATACAGTCAAAGACGTCATCGTCACCCATTTCCATTACGACCACATCGGCAATTTCGACAAATTCCCCAACGCCGATTTCCACCTGCAGGACCGGGAAATGGCCTTCGCCACCGGGCGCCATATGCTCGACCCGACGCACGGGTCGTCGATGAACGTGGAAGACGTGGTCGGCATGGTGCGCCACCTTTACGGCCAGCGGGTGGTTTTCCACGACGGCGACGCCGAACTGGCGCCGGGAATATCGCTGCATCATATCGGCGGCCATACGGACGGCCTGCAAGCCGTCCGGGTGATGACCAAGCGGGGCTGGGTGGTGGTGGCGTCGGACGCGTGCCACCTGTACGCCAACATGGAAACGCGCAATCCGTTTCCGATCATTTTCGACCTGGACGCGGTGCTCGCGGGCTACGACCGGTTGCGCGGCCTGGCGCCGTCGCCGGACCACATCGTTCCCGGTCATGACCCGCAGGTGCTGGACCGCTACCCGGCGGTGTCCGAAGACCTGCACGGCATCGCCGTGCGCCTCGACGAAGACCCGGGCGGGATTTAGGAAGAGTCCTTTTTCGCCGCCTTGTCCGTGCCGCAGTAAGCATTGAATCTCTCATAGATCGTTGCCGCCGGCCCGCGAAGATAACGCGCGCTATTGGGCGCTGCCGTCATTGGAATCAGGGACCGGGAAAGGCTGTTTCGAAAGCAACTTTTCATGGTCAAGTAATGCCGCCTTGATTAGTGTCTATCCAATCATCAGGGAATTTGTCGGGAATGATGTGCGGTCGGGTGAGGCTCTTGGGTCCTTTCGGCTAGGACACCGCCGGTCGAAATCGTCGGCAATGTAAAAGGGAACTGTTCAAATTGAAAACCAGCATCTTGGAAAATCGGGCAGATTCAATCGCGCGCTATTTTGATGCGCTGGCCCCGGAACGCGACGAATGGATCAAGCGCAACGCCTATTTTCATGAGGAAGACGCAAAATACATGCGCTTCCTGATTCCCGAGGGTTCATCGGTGCTCGAAATCGGTTGCGGCACGGGGCATTTGCTGGCGGCCCTGAATCCGTCGCGCGGCGCCGGCGTCGATATGTCAGTGGGCATGGTCAAACAGGCGCGCAAGAACCATCCCGAGTACGAGTTCGAGTGCGGCGACGTAACGAAGCCCGAAGTTCTGAAGAAGATCAGCGGTCCGTTCGATTACGTGGTGCTTTCAGACACCATCGGCCTGGTCGAGGATTGCCAGGCGGCCTTGTCGGCGGTTCAGGCCGTCTGTGACCGGGAGACCCGGGTCGTCATCGCCTTTTACGGATACCACTGGGATCCGGTCCTGAAACTGGGTACCAAACTGGGGTTGAAGATGCCGCAGCCCGAACAGAACTGGTTGGCCCCGGCGGATATCGGAAACCTGCTTGAGCTGGCCGATTTCGATGTCATCGGCTGTGAGTGGCGGCTATTGCTGCCCAAGCGGTTGGGCGGGATTGGCCCGCTGGTAAACCGGCTCCTTGGAACGCTGCCGCTAATCCGGCGCTTGGGCTTGAGGAACTATGTCGTCGCCCGATCTGTGCGGGATTTGAAACTGAAGGGGCTTTCCGCCAGCGTCCTTGTTCCGTGCCGCAACGAAAAGGGCAATATCGAGGCCGCCGTGACCCGGCTGCCGCAATTCTGCAAGGATTTGGAAGTCATCTTTATCGAAGGCCACAGCCAGGATGGCACTTATAAGGAATGCCTGCGCGTTCAGGAGAAATACGCCAACAGAAAAATACAGGTCCTTCGCCAGCCTGGTATCGGCAAGGGGGACGCCATGCGGGTTGGTTATGACGCCGCGACGGGCGACGTTCTGATTATTTTGGACGCGGACCTGACCGTTCCGCCCGAAGACATTCCGAAATTTTACGATGCCATCGTCTCGGGCAAGGGGGAGTACATCAACGGGACCCGCCTGGTCTATCCCATGGAAGGGGAGGCCATGCGCTTCCTCAACCTGTTGGCCAACTGGGCTTTCGCCCGGATTTTTACCTATCTGTTGAACCAGCGTTTGACCGACACCCTGTGCGGAACCAAGGTCCTGAGGCGCGTGCATTACGACAAAATCGCCCGCAACCGGAACTATTTCGGCGACTTCGATCCTTTTGGCGATTTTGATCTGTTGTTCGGGGCGACCAAGTTGGGGCTGAAAATGATAGAGGTGCCGATCCGTTACCGTGACCGGCAATATGGCAAAACGCAAATTTCCCGTTTCAGCCACGGCCTGCTTCTGGTCCGCATGGTGTTTTTGGCCTTTATCAAGATGAAGGCCCTGTGAACCATGCCGACGGAGACGGCCTCCGCCATCCGGCGGAAAAGGCGCTTAATCGAAACACATTTCGTCGCTTAAGCTAGAGACAGGGTTACGTTCAGCCAGACCCCTTTTCCGCCGCCTTGTCCGTGCCGCAGTAGACGTCGAATTTCTCATAGATCATCGGCGTCGTCCCGCGCATGAAACACGCACTTTTGGGCGTCGTCGGATTGGCTGCTGAGGGATCCATCAGGCGGAACGACACGTTGAGGGTGACGACGACCGCCAAAAGTCCGGCGAGG
>JAESSX010000192.1 GCA_016763915.1 Rhodospirillales bacterium | reverse complement strand
GTCGGCGGCAACATCACCGTCGTCGGCTTCCGGAGCCGTTCCGGCGGCAGCGGCGGCGTCCTGAGCGGCCTTTTCTTCGACCATGTCTTTGAGATCCGCGAGGGTCTTGGTTTCCTCGGCCATGGTTAGGCGCTCCTTTTGTTTTTGGGGTTCATGGCGGCGACATCCAGAACCTCGGGGCTCTGGGCCTGATGGGGATGATCGGCGCCCTTATAGACATGCAGGTTTTTCATCTGCCGGCGCCCCAGCGGGTTGCGGCTGATCATCCGTTCGACGGCCTTGACGACCACCCTCTCAGGGTAGCGGCCGCCGAGGATGTTGCCGGCGGTGCGGGACTTGATGCCGCCCGGATACCCGGTGTGCCAGTAATACTTCTTGTCGCTCAGCTTCTTGCCGGTCAACTTCACCTTTTCGGCGTTGATGACGATGATGTTGTCGCCGCAATCCATGTGCGGGGTGAACATCGGCTTGTGCTTGCCGCGAAGTCTGAGCGCGATGATGGACGCCATTCTGCCCAGGACCACGTCCTCGGCATCGATGACAAACCACTTCTTTTCGATATCCGAAGGTTTGGCCGAATAGGTTTTCATGTCGCAAATCCGATCTTTGATAATCGTCTTGAATTAGGGAACGCGCCTGGACCCCAGGTCATAAGGGCCTGTGATGCGAAGGCGCGGAGTATGCCATTATAATTTGCGAAGTCAACGCGAAATTTGCAAAGAATACCGTCACTTACGATAACGGTATTATGTTACCGCGCTGATATCTTTGAGGCCGGCGGAATGGAATAGGTGCCGGTGGCATGGGCCACGGGTTCATCGTGTCCGTCGGAATGCAGCGTCACTTCGATCACCGCCAGCCGCTTGCCGATTTTCAGCAACCGGCCTTCCGCCAGCAGGTCGGCGGGGCTGGGCCGGAACAGGAAATTGATGTTGAAGCTGGTGGTGACCGCCAGTTTGACGATGCCGATGGCGCCGAGCACCACGGCGTACATGGTGGCGTCGGCCAGCGCCATCATGGTTGGGCCGGACATCGTGCCGCCGGGCCGCAGCATGGCGTCATTGAAGGCCAGGCGCATGGTGGCGCGATCGGCGCCGATGCTCTCCAGCGTCATGCCGGCCTCGACCGCCCACGGCATTTCCTCGGTCATCAGGGTGTTATATTGATCGATGGTGATTTTTGCCAAGTCCGGCCCCTCCGCTATCAACGGTGAAAACTCTAGTTTTCAGATGGGGAAAGGTCAATCGAGCCTTGCTTTTGTCCCGCCATGTGCCGAAAATTCACCTGATCCGGTGACCTGGATGACCCGGTGCAAAGGCTTTTCCATGAACGCAAATACAGACACCCTGGACAACGAAGCCATCCTGTTGCGCGAGGACCGGGACGGCATCGCCATGCTGACCCTCAACCGGCCGCAAAAATACAATGCGTTGTCGACCGGGCTCATGGACCGGATTCAACACCAACTGGACCTGTTGGCCGGCGACACGTCCATCCGCGTCGTCATCCTCGCCGCCAGCGGCAAGGCGTTCTGCGCCGGACATGATTTAAGGGAAATGGACTCCGATCCGTCACCCGAAGCCATCGGTGCGCTGTTTGACCAATGCAGCCGCATGATGGTGTCGCTGACCCACCTGCCGCAGCCGGTGATCGCCCGCGTCCACGGCATCGCCACCGCCGCCGGCTGCCAGCTGGTCGCCCAATGCGACCTCGCCGTCGCCGCCGACGATGTCCGCTTCGCCACGTCCGGCATCAACGTCGGGCTGTTCTGCGGCACGCCGATGGTCGCCGTGACCCGCAACCTGCCCCGCAAGCAGGCCATGGAGATGCTGTTGACCGGCGAATTCATCGACGCCGCGACGGCCGAACGTTACGGCCTGATCAACCGGGCGGTGCCCGCCGGTGAACTGGACAAAACGGTTCAGGACCTGGCCCGGTCGGTGGCCGATAAAGGCCCCGCTTTCATCGCCGCCGGCAAGAAGCTGTTCTACCGCCAGATCGAAGACGGGCTCAGTGCGGCTTATGATGAAGCCTCGCGGACCATGGTCGACAACATGCAGCGCGACGACGCCCGCGAAGGCATCAAGGCGTTCCTGGATAAACGCGACATGCCCGATTGGCAGGAACGGTGAGCCCAACAGACCCCCCTTCCCCGGCCAAACCGCTTTATTACGACGATAAGCGTCTTCGCCAGATCCTCAAACAGGTGCGGACCATCGCCATGATCGGCGCCTCGCCCAACTGGGTGCGGCCGTCCAATTTCGCCATGAAATACCTGCAGGGCAAGGGCTACCGGATTATCCCGGTCAATCCGGGACATGACGGCAAGGAAATCCACGGGGAGATGACCTACGCCTGTCTGTCCGACATTCCCGGCCCGATCGACATGGTCGATATTTTCCGCTCGTCCGAGTACGCCGGGCGCATCGCCGACGAGGTCCTCGACATCTACCGGGAAAAGGATATCCGGGTGGTCTGGATGCAGTTAGGCGTGCGGAACGACGCCGCCGCCGGGCGGCTGGAGAGCGCCGGCCTCAGCGTCGTCATGAACCGGTGCCCGAAAATCGAATATGGGCGTCTGTTCGGTGAGTTGGGCTGGAGCGGCGTCAATACCGGCATCATTTCAGCCAAGCGCCGATCGTTGGCAGCCGGGTGACGCCATGAGCAAGCCAACCGGGACCAAGACAGGCTCAGGCGGGCCTCCGCCGGAATACGGCATCGAGACCCTGGCCGTTCATGCCGGCGCGCGGCCCGAACCGGTGACCGGGGCGCGCAACACGCCGATTTACCAGACCACGGCCTATGCGTTCGAGGACGTGGACCACGCCGCCGACCTGTTCAACCTGCAAACCTTCGGCTTCATTTATTCGCGCCTGACCAACCCCACCGTGGCGGTGCTGGAGGAACGGGTGGCATCGCTGGAAGGCGGACGCGCCGCGGTTTGCGCGGCATCGGGCCATGCGGCACAGTTCCTCGCCTTCTTTACCCTGCTCGACCCGGGCGACGAGTTCCTCGCCTCCACCAACCTGTACGGCGGCTCGATCACCCAGTTCGGCCACAGCTTCAAGCGGTTGGGCTGGCATTGCGATTTCGCCGATCCCAAGGACCCGGAAAACTTCCGTCGCGCCCTGACGCCCAAGAGCAAGGCGATTTTCATAGAAGCCCTGGCCAACCCCGGCGGCGTCGTGCTCGACCTGGAACCCATCGCCGCCATCGCCAGGGACGCCGGTATTCCGCTGATCGTCGACAACACCCTGGCGACGCCCTACCTGTGCCGTCCCCTGGAATGGGGCGCCGATCTGGTCGTGCATTCGACGACCAAGTTCCTGTCCGGCCACGGCACGTCCATGGGCGGGGCGTTGATCGAATCGGGAAAATTCGACTGGGCCAAAGACGGCAAGTTCCCGACCATGACCGAACCCGACCCCGCCTACCACGGGCTGACCTTCTATGAGACGTTCGGGGATTTCGGCTTCACCATGAAGGCCCGGGCCGTGGCGCTGCGCGATTTCGGCCCGGCGATGTCGCCAGCCAATGCGTTTTATACCATCACCGGCATCGAATCCCTTCCCGTCCGCATGGACCGCCACGTCGCCAACGCCGAAACCGTCGCCGCCTTTCTGGAGGGCCATGACGCCGTCCAATGGGTGTCCTATGCGGGCCTGCCATCGAGCCCGTATCATGAATTGGCGAAAAAATATCTGCCGAAAGGCGCCGGCTCGGTGTTCACCTTCGGGCTCCGGGGGGGCTATGAAGCCGGCGTCGGGCTGGTCGAATCCGTCAATCTGTTTTCCCATCTCGCCAACGTCGGCGACACCCGGTCCCTGATCCTGCATCCGGCATCGACCACGCACCGCCAGCTGACCGATGAGCAACGTCTCGCCGCCGGCGCCGGCGCCGACGTGATCCGGCTGTCCATCGGCCTGGAAACGGCAGCCGACCTGGTGGCGGACCTCGACCAGGGTCTGGCGAAAGCAAAGACGCGCTAGCTTGAGCCGCCGGGGAATAAAACAACCCGAGATGATCAGGCCTTGAGGCCGGCTTTCCTCAATCCTTCGAGGAACCCGTCCAGGTTTCGGTAGCCGGATATTGGATAGCGTTTCTTCAGTCCCCCGATCGTCAAGCCGGGGTCCAGGTCGAGGAGTTCCTCAAGGGCCGCTTCGGCTTCTTCCTGGCGGGCCGTCTGCGCCAGGCTAGCCACCAACACGTGGTGGGCGGGAAGATTGTTGCGGTAATGCCGGACCGCCTTCCTGGCCCATGACGCCGCTTCTTTATAGTCTTTCAATTGCATGTGGGCGACGGCAAGCACGCCATGGGCCACCCACATGGAAACGTCCAGCGGACTTAGCCGCATGGCGCGTTCGGCATTTTCTATGGCGCTTGCCGGGTCGCCCAGGAAGCAGCGAATGAAGGCACTCGCCAGCCAAGCCCGGTTGGCGTTGGCGTTGATGGAGAGTGAACG
>JAESSX010000191.1 GCA_016763915.1 Rhodospirillales bacterium | reverse complement strand
TACTTATTAAACAATAACTAACCTGTCCCTTCCGAAAACCGTAATCAACCAATGTATAAAATCAATTTTCTAAAAAACACAGCACATTTATAGCACACATTCAATATTCCTCCTCGTGAGATTGTGTATTGCTAATCCGTCATGGTTTAACAATCATGCACTAGTTCAAATCTTGTACTCTCCACACTTTTATGGATGAGATAAAAACAAAAGTTAGTCCAGTATGTCATCGATGCTGTTGAGTCCATACACCGGGGGAATACCGGACATAAATTCCGTAGTCAGGCTTTCGCTGCCCAATAACAATTTATTTCCCTCGATGATTTTCTCATTGCGCAATTGCTGGGCCCAGTCAATGATACTGTCAATGGTGGGAACGTCCAAAAATAGTTGGTCAGCAATCCACTTTGCAATACATAGGCCATAATGAATGTCGTCTGTGAAGAAGCGATGATCCTTGTCTATGATCCATTCGCCACTTTCCAATTGAATGGTGGGTGGTTTGATGGCTCCCAACGTCGGTGATGTCGTGAATGATTCGCGAATGTCGGTGTTTTCCGATCGGTATGATAGTCGCTCAAGACCGAGGTAATCAAGCATGTATTGGAAATCAAACTCAGAATATTTTATCTTGATGGCCTCTCGGATTTTAGAGTAGTCTGCGTCTAATTCCTGTAGAAGGTCGGCTGATTTTTGATCATAGTCGCGGTAAAAATAGGGAATATCTTCTTTGTTCGCCCATTTCCCGTTGTATTTGAGAAACAAACCGTAGCAACGCGATGGATGGATGATTTGGTTGTCGACAGACAGAGTTAATGACAAAAAATTGTCGGCTTGTCGGAAATGCCCTTTATTTAGCCATCGCTCGCAAATATTTTTCAAAAAAAGATTATTGAGTTCAGAGAAACGGTTCGGCGGCGATACTGCCACAACATTAAACTCCTTACAACCATAGGTGACTCCCACCTTACCATATTCAATGATCCGGCAAATCCACGGAATTAAGCCGATGGCAAAGGTAGTGATATTGCTCAAATCAAACTTTTTCTTGATCTCATCAACCATCCAGTTAAATCCTGCCTGACCATAAATGGTCCCAACAAACACCTCTTTGTCTTTCGCAAGATGTGGCGCCAGACCATGAAGAGCAATACGATATTTGCATACCGGCATGCATATAATCACAAAACTTGCCTGTGGAATGACTTCAGTCGGATTGTCACTGATTTTCGTCAGGGAACCACTAAACTCCTCCTGGATTTCCCCGTGAATCGAGTGCAATTGAAGATCGATCTTAGAGAACCATTCCTTAGGTCTTCGTGTGAGAATGTTGACGGTAAAACTCGCTCCAGAAAGAAATGGAATCAAAATATGAGCACTGCTACCTCCACCTACAATCGTCACCTCTTTTTTTTCTTGTTTAGTCATGTTCCCACCTTTTTTTCGTAATTTTTATATGTTAAAATTAATGAGTGATTTTGTTTAATATGGCTTGTTTATAACGTTCCGGCTAAAAAGCATTGTTGTCCCGTAGCGCAGCTATGATTTATTAGCCATTGTTAGTCGCTGGTTTTCGCTCTTCTTTAGTTTTTTATATAAAATTGGGTTCACGTTCAATTACAGATAAGTCAATTTTCTCCAGGCCCACTCCAGTGGCCCTCTCTTGTATTTCTTCAAAATGACAGGAGATATGAATAATAGAAAAGCCCATACTAGTAAGATAATACCCCAATGATGCAACCTGTCCATAGTGGCGAATAATCCCAGGCCATGGCCATAGAATATGAAAGTGCAGATGATAGAAGTCATAATATAGTTAGTGAATGCAAGCCTGCCGACAGCCTTCAATCTGGATTTCAGGCCTTGCAGGATATTCGACTTGTTCCAAAGCATGATGAGGCCAATATACGCTATAGCTATCAAGAGAGAGGCGATGTAATTATAATGATGGCCGACATTCATGTACCATATACCATTCCAGCCTTGGTTATAAGCTCTGTATAGCCCGGTTCCTGATATTACGAGTCCTGCTGTTAGTCCAATGAGAAGAAGTTTTTGATAGAAGGCATTATCTTTTTGAGCAGACAATATCCCTTTTCTATATAAGATCATACCTAGCAACATCATCGATAAGACTCTCCAAATATATTCTATAAGGAAAACCAATGTCTGTAATTCTATAGCGCCGGATATACGAGGAGACATTTGATCCATATACGACCCGCAGTAGGCACTGATCTCCCAATCCACACTTTCCTGTGTGGGATTCCAGAACCTGAATATCTCTTCAAGCTTTTCTTGCGGGGTAAAGAAGTAAGACATTAAAGACAGAACGACAGGTATTACGAAAAAGATTCCACCCACAATAAACAAGGTTCTGGTATTGCACTTACGCATTAAGAATGCTATACTTCCGCAGATCGCATATGCTACCAATATATCACCCATCCATATGAGGTATGCATGTATAAATCCAATAACTATCAGAAGTAACATCCTGCGGTAATGATATTTCCAGGCTGTCTTTCCTTTCTTCATTGCATTGTCTGAAAAGATCAGGATACCAGCTCCAAAGAGCATCGAGAAAATACTCATGAATCTCATCTCTGCAAACAGATGATTGAACCCATAAATCCACCCATTGTATCCTTCTAAACCGGCTCCTAACGTGGGGTTGATATACCCAGTCCCTATGTTAGAGAAGGAGATGATGTTCATTATAAGTATGCCGAACAGGGCAAATCCTCTTAGTAAGTCAAGTGACTGAATTCTCTCAGTTGATGCAGTGGGTTGTAAGCTGATTATATTCATTTCACTAAATTTTCTTTTTACGATCTCAGCCAAATCATGAGTTTTATTCTTGCAAATGTCGTATGTTATTGCCCTAGAATTATTTGTTTCATAGGTTTTTATTTAGTTCCTATTTTGCTTACCACTAACAGTTTGGCTAAACGCAGTAGCGACCGAATGGGAGCTATTGTCGTTTTAGCCTTTGTTGTGCTCTCGTTTTTTTCATACATTAATTAAAACGTTTCCCGTTTTCTGTCCTGTAATTACATATTCGTAAGCTTTGGATATATCTTCTAATAAATATTCTCGGTCTATCACGGGCTTGAACTTTTCTTTCTCCAAAAGATTACTAATATAAGGTATCGTTTTCTGCTTACTATAAGGTATAGGAAAGATTACTTTTTTACTTGAAATTGAAGTCAATAAGGGGTAAAAAATATTTTGAGAGTAAGGTCCTAACTCTGACGATATATAAACTCCTTTTTTTCTCAATAGTGATTTACATTTTCCAAATGTACTTTTACCCACCGCATCAAATATAAAGTCATATTTATCATTATCATTTGTAAAGTCTTCTTTGGTGTAGTCATAAATTTTGTCAGCACCTAAAGATTGTATTAATTTCATGTTTTTTGTATTGCAAGTGGCTGTTATTTTGACATCATATTGTCTAACAAATTGCAGGAGAGCAGAACCAATTCCACCAGTTGCCCCGTTTATCAGAATTTTTTGTCCAGATTGAATATTTACTTTATGAATGAAAGTATACGCATAATTAGCCCCTTCTAAACTTGCAGCTGCTTGTTTATAATCTATCTCTTTCGGAATAGGAAATAAATTTTCTACAGTTGTTGTTATATATTCAGCTTGTGATTCTGAACC
This sequence comes from Rhodospirillales bacterium, assembly GCA_016763915.1. The sequence continues at coordinate 2,304 of JAESSX010000191.1, read as the reverse complement.
TGTGTCATTAAAACCGAAGACCTTATCACCAATGCTAAATGAGTTGACATTTTTTCCTATTGATACTACTTTACCTGCAAAATCTGTCCCTAATATTATTTTTCTTGGTCTAAATAACCCTAAGAAAAACCTCATAATAAAAGGTTTAGCTGTAAGGTTTGCACAATCTGTTCTGTTGACCGTAGTAGCATAAACCTTAATTAATACCTCATTGTCTTTCGAAATAGGTTTTTCAATATTCTCAATTTTTATCTGATTTGGTGAACCATATCTTCTACGTATTGAGGCTTTCATTTTATGCATTTTTTTACACTTTATAAATAGAGCTGAGAATCTGTTATCAACTTAATATCTTGCATCAAAAGGTTCGATATTATTCCCATTCTAGCAGGTTTCAAGCCGATCATCAGATCGGTTTTTTTGTTTTAAACATGGTTTTTACCAGTTTTTGTGATTTAACTACTCATTCAAATTCTTATCCCAATCATAATTACATCATCTAATTGCTTACTGCCACCCATCCATTTTGTAAATGTTTGATCAAATATTTCGTTCAGCTCTTCCATGGTTTTATCTTGATGGGTTAATATTATTTCTTTTACCTGATCATTTTTGAACCTTTTTCCATTTTGCCCCCCAATTTGGTCTATTAAACCATCCGAATAGAAAAATATGGAATCACCAATATCAAGATTTAACTGGTGTTTTGTAAACCTTATTTCTTTACCTCTACTTGAGTATTGCAATCCACCTACAGGAAATCTATCCCCCTTAATTTCATGAATCTCTCCTTGATGAAGCCAAATTAAAGGTCTGTGGGCACCGGCAAACTGTACTTCCTTTTTCCCTTTATTGATCTTGCAAAAGGCAATGTCCATACCATCCTTTGATTCAAGGTTCTCCTCTTGTTTCAAAGTATCTTTTATGCCATTATGAAGTTGATTAAGTATTTCAGCAGGGTCCTGTACTTTTTTGCCTCCTACAATATCATTTAATAAAAAATAACCGATCATACTCATCATCGCACCTGGAACCCCATGACCGGTACAATCAACAGCTGCAGCAAAAAAGTTTTCATTGGTATTCATTGTCCAGGGGAAATCACCACTTACTACGTCCTTGGCTTTATAAAAAATAAACGAGTCAGGAAAAATTTTCTTAAGGTGAGATTGGGTAGGCATTATAGTTTCCTGAATTCTTTGCGCATAGTTGATACTTTCAGAAATATTTTTATTTTTTTTATCCAGGTCATTATTAGTAAGTTCCAAAAGGACATTTTTTCTTTCTAATTCAATATTTGCATTACGCTTAAATTTAAACTGTGAATAAACCACATAAATTAAAGATACTGCCAATGCTAAAATGAAAAAGATTCCAAGAATTAATAATTTTTGTTTTTTTATTTGATCTTTTTGTTGTTGAGTTATTAGTTCCTGAAGGCCATTATTCTTCGTAAGCATTTCAATCTCTTTTTCCTTTTTTTTAGATTCATATTTTGCCTGCATCTCATTCATACTCCTGGTACTTTGTTCATTAAAAAGGGAATCTTTCAAACTTATAAATCGTTCGTGGAAGTCAAAAGCAATTTCAAAATTGGTTTTGGCTCTATGCGCTTGTGCTAAATTCGTGTAACAAGACAGAATAGCTTCCTTGAAATCAATCTCCTTTGCTTTTTCCAGGCAATCTGTAAAGTAAGCAATGGCTCTATCATATTTCTCTTGGGCAGCATATAATTCCCCAATGTTGTTTAGACTCACAACTGTACCGGGATGATCATTTAATTCATTTTTTATTTTTAAGGCCCGTATGAATAGATCTAAAGCGATTGAATAATTCTTTTGCTTGGAATAAATATTACCAACATTATTCAAGGTTCTAGACAATCCCAGTTGGTCATTTAGGTTTTCTCTTATAGCCATTGATCTTTTTCCGTAAATCAGTGCCTGATCAAGATTATCTTTGTATAAATAGGCGATACCTATATTGTCAATACTGCTTGCCATTCCAACAGTGTCATGCTGTTCTTCTTTTATGATGAGTGATTTCTTTTGATATTCTATTGCTTTATCGTAATTCTTCTGAATAATATAGATGATTCCAATGTTATTTAATACGATACCTTGTCCGGTGATATAGCCAGATTCTTCATATATCCTTAATGCAGATAAAAAATGCTCAATGGCCGCTTCATATTTTCCTTGATATTCAAAAAGAGTTCCAATGTTGTTTAGGTTTTTACCTTGATTAATTTTTTCACCAAGTTTATTTCTATATACGTTAGCTTTCATATAGTTCTCGATAGCG
>JAESSX010000190.1 GCA_016763915.1 Rhodospirillales bacterium | reverse complement strand
CTGGTCGGCGGCTATGCGCAACGGCATTATCTTGGCCAGGCGGTCGGTAAAACAATGACCGAGACGGTCCGGGCGTGGCGCGATCACCTTCCAGGGGTGGTTCCGACCCCGCATCCGAGTTGGCGGACGATCGGATGGCAACGAAAAAACCCGTGGTTCGAGAAGGAGGTTGTTCCGGAATTACGCCGCAGAATTCGGCGGATCGTTAAAGGGTAACTGGCCTAATTCAAGGAAATTTCAAAAAATGAAGTACCAAGGTCAATTAAATAAACCTATATTAATAAATTAGGTTAATTATTTTATCTTATTTGAGTCTGTCGGGACGGTGCCATGCATAGCATAACCAACGATGATCTTGGCCGACGGTTGAGTTTTGGGAATCCGTGGTGGGATACTAATAACAAAACCGAAACGATTTTTCCGGATTTGCCCAAACGAGCGTTCTACACGGGCTTTTTAAGCCGGCTTCACAGCCAGGAGCCCGGGCGGGTGCTGGTTATGGCCGGACCACCTTGTGTCGGTAAGACAACGATGCTGCGCCAGGCAACGGCGGACCTGTTGGCCAGGGGGGTGGCCGGTGAAGAAATCCTCTATTGTGATCTGGCGGCGCCGTCTTATGGCGTCACCCCCCCGGCGCGGTTGGTAGAAGCAGCCGCAGCGAGATTTGGCTACGGGCCCGACAGTGTCCTCTATCTGTTTTTCGATGAAGCCCAATATCTGGCCGGATGGCGGGAAAAACTGCAGGCCCTGGCCTCCGCCTGGCCGAATGCCCGTATCGTCGCCGCCGTATCATGCGATGCGGGCCCGGCCGGGTCCGATTGGGAAACATTCGTGCTGCCGCCGTTGACGTTTGCCGAATTTTTGAATTTTCGGAAAGACGAGGAACGGCTGCACGGTGGTGGCGCAAGCGGGGCAGGGGGGCTTACAAGCGGAGCCATGACGATGTCGCCCGCCGCCATCCCGGCGTTCAACGATGCCTTTGCCGAGTATGTGAATTTCGGCGGATTTCCCAAGGGTGTCGTTGCCGGCGGCGCCGCCGGCTCAGGCATGGATTTTATTCGCGACGGGGTGGCCGGGCGGGTGCTGCACCGGGATCTTGCCGGTCGTCACGGCATCGGCGACCCCCGGGACCTGGAGCGCCTGTTCGTGGTTCTGGCGCGCAATACGGCTTCGGAAGTCACCATCGAGGAACTGACCGGGGTCGTGGGTGTGGCAAAGAACACCCTTCGCAAATACCTGGACTTTCTCGAGCAGGCGTTTTTGATCCGGCGTCTCCCCAGGCTGGACAGGGAAGGAAAGCGCTTCCAACGCGCGATCGCTTTCAAGGTGTATCTGACGGCGCCGTGTTTATACGCGGCCTTGTTCGGCCCGGTCACCCGGGACGACAGGATGTTTTCGCGATTGGCGGAAACCGCCCTGGTGTCCCAATGGCTGGGCTCCGCAGACGGCGGCCGCCTGGCCTATGCAAGCTGGCGGGGCGGCGCGATTGACTTGCTGGAAATGAATCCGGAAACCGACAAGCCGGACCATGTCTACGAATTTGACTGGCACGATGGATACGCCACTCCGGGTCCGAAGGCGGACAAGGGCCCGGCGGAATTAACGTCCTTCGTGGCGCGGACAAACGGGTCAGCGAAAACCCATATCCTGACCGCCTCTACGGCCCGGCGCGGCGCCATGGCGGGAATCGAAATCACGCTGGCGCCGCTTGCCCTGTATGCCTACCGGATCGGACGGGATTCGAAGGGCGGGGGGTCGGGAACGCCGAACGGCGAAGGGTAGGCCTTATTTATCAGCTACGGATTTGCCGAGCCTGAGCCGGAGGGCGTTGAGTTTGATGAAGCCTTCGGCGTCGCGCTGGTCGTAAACGGTATCGGCCTCGAAGGTGGCGGTTTCTTCCGAATACAGGCTGACCGGCGATTTCCGTCCGGTGACGATGACGTTGCCCTTGAAAAGCTTGAGCCGCACCATCCCCGTCACATTAATCGACGCCTTGTCGATGGCGGCCTGCATCATTTCGCGTTCCGGCGAGAACCAGAAGCCGTTGTACACGGTCTCGGCATAGCGCGGCATCAGTTCGTCCTTGAAGTGCATGGCGCCGCGATCGAGCGTCAGGCTTTCCATGGCGCGCCGCGCCCGGAACAGAATGGTGCCGCCCGGGGTTTCGTAAACGCCCCGGGATTTCATGCCGACGAAGCGGTTTTCGACGATGTCTTCGCGTCCGACCCCGTTGGCGCCGCCCAGTTGGTTGAGTTTTTCAAGAAGCGCCGCGGGAGAAAGTTTTTCGCCGTCAACGGCGACGGGATCGCCTTTCTCAAATTCTATTTCGACGACGGTCGCCTGGTCCGGCGCATCTTCAGGCGCGACGGACCGGGTAAACATGGACTCGTCGGGTTCGACCCACGGGTCTTCAAGCGCCTTGCCTTCGTAGCTGATGTGCAGAAGGTTGGCGTCGGTGGAATAGGGCGCTTCGCCTTCCTTGTCACTGGGCACGGGAATCTGATTTTTATGCGCGTATTCGATGAGCTTGGTGCGGCTGTTCAGGTCCCATTCCCGCCACGGCGCAATGATCTGGATATCCGGGTTGAGGGCATAGTAGCCCAGTTCGAACCGGACCTGATCGTTGCCTTTGCCGGTGGCACCGTGGGAAACGGCGTCGGCGCCGACCTGGGCGGCGATCTCGATCTGCCGTTTGGCGATCAGCGGCCTGGCGATGGACGTGCCGAGAAGATAGGTGCCTTCATAAAGGGCGTTGGCCCGGAACATGGGAAACACGTAATCGCGGACGAATTCCTCGCGCAGGTCTTCGATGAAGATTTCCTTGATTCCGAACAGTTCGGCCTTTTCCCGCGCCGGTTCCAGTTCTTCGCCCTGGCCGAGATCGGCGGTGAAGGTCACGACTTCGCAACCATAGGCATCGTGCAGCCATTTCAGAATGACCGAGGTATCGAGGCCGCCGGAATAGGCGAGCACGACCTTGTTGATTTTTTTACTCATGGTTTTGCCCTTGTGTATGCGACCCCCGCGGTCATGCCGCCCGGGGCGCGCCGAGTATAGGCAAAACAGATACTTGAGCAAGGCCAGGGAAGTCCATAAAGTCCGGGCATGAAAATAGAAACCCTCGATACCCCTGCCCTGATCCTCGACAAGGCCCGGCTGACCCGCAACATCGACGCCATGACGGCGCGGGTGCGTGACCTCGGCGTTGATCTGCGCCCGCATTTGAAAACCGCCAAATCCGCCGATGTCGCCCGGCTGGCGGTGGCCGGCAACGCCGGCGGCATTACCATCGCGACTTTGAGCGAAGCCGAATATTTTCTCGACGCCGGATACAAAGACATGACCTATGCCGCCTGCATCGTGCCGTCGAAGCTGGACCGGGTGGCGGTGTTGGTGGACCGGGGCGCGGACCTGAAGCTGATTACCGATAACGCCGATGTCGCCCGGGCCATCGCCGAATTTACCACCGCCCGCGCCACCCGGCTGAAGGTGCTGGTGGAAATCGATTGCGGCGAGCACCGTACCGGCGTCCTGCCTGACGGACCGGAATTGATGGAGATCGCCGGCATTCTCGACGCCGCGCCGAGCGTGGATCTGGACGGTGTGCTGACCCACGCCGGCCATTCCTATTCCTGCCGCACGCCGGAAGAGATGGCCGATGTCGCCGAAGACGAACGCGCCGCCGCCGTCGCCGCGGCGGAAAGATTGCGCGCCAAGGGCATTGCTTGCCCCACCGTCAGCGCCGGTTCGACGCCATGCGCAATGTTCGCCCGCGACGCCACCGGGCTGACCGAGGTGCGCCCAGGCGTCTACATGTTCGGCGACATGTTCCACGCCGGATTGGGAACGCGGAAAATCGATGAAATCGCCGTCACCGTCCTGGCGTCGGTCACGGCGCACCGCCGGGACGACAACCAGCTTTACATCGACGCCGGCGGCCTGGCGCTGTCCAAGGACCGGGCGACGGCGGCTTTCGACGGCGCCGCCGATTGCGGCTTCGGGCTGGTGTGCGACGCGGAAACGGCGGAACCCATCGGCGACCTTATCGTCCAGTCGGTGCATCAGGAACACGGTCTGGTTACGGCCAGGGACCCGCTGCCGTTCGACCGGTTGGCGGTGGGCGCCACGGTCCGGATCATGCCCAATCACGTGTGCATGACGGCGGCCGCCTATGGCGCCTATCACGTGGTCGACGGCGGTACCGACATCATCGACACCTGGGGGCGGTGCACCGGTTGGTAGGACGGCGTTATTGGGGGGCGGTTTCGGCCCCGGCGGCGTCTTCCGGATCGCTTTCCAGCCACTGATCGAGATGCGGTTTGATATCCTCGAACGGGCGGAACCCGGCGCTCAGCAGGCTCAGTTTTTCATCGGTGCGCAAAATAACGGTGGGAAAACCGGAAACGCCCATGCTTTGCGAGCGGAAAAAATCGCTGGCCGTCAGGTAGATCATTTTGCGGGTCGGGAAGAATTCCAGGAAATCGGAGCGATCGACGCCCGCCCCTTCGGCCAGGTCGCACAAAACGCCCGTGTCGGTGACGTCGCGGTTTTCGGCATAGAACGCCCGGTGCAGCCGTTCCAGAAAATCCAGTGACGATTTCGGTTTCAGGAACCGCACCGTGACCAGCGCCCGGCAGGCGGGTTCGGTGTGGTAAACGAAACCATCGCGCTCGAAAAAGGAAAAGTCGAAGGGCTGCCCCGACGCCTTGTGGACCGATTCCCAATGATGGCGGATTTCCGTCTTGGCCTGTTCGTTCATGGGATCGGAGGTCATTGGCCGGAGCCCGCCGACAATGGGATAGATCGCCGCGCGCCCGGCGTAGGCGTCGTGCATGGCGCGCACCACCGGGGAAAAGCCCCAGCACCACGAACACATGGGATCGACGACGATAAGAATTTCCCGGTCCATGAACGGGAGCCCTTGTTCAGGCGCCGGCCCGGGCGGCGGAATCGGTTCCAGCCGGCGCGTCGGGTTAGGCAATCGCCCGCCGCGGCGCCCGTTGGCTTGCGGATTTCAACTGGCCGCAGGCGGCCATGATGTCGCTGCCCCGGGTCTGGCGTACCGGCGCGGACAGGCCGCCGTCGTTGAGGATTTTGGCGAACCGCCGGATGGTGGCCGGTGATGAACATTCATACACGGTGCCCGGCCACGGGTTGAACGGGATCAGGTTGAACTTGGCGGGAATGCCGTGCACGAGGCGGATCAATTGCCGGGCGTCGGCATCGGAATCGTTGACGCCTTTCAACATGGCGTATTCGAAAGTAATGCGCCGGGCGTTGTTGGCGCCGGGATAGGCGCGGCACGCCGCCAGCAATTCGCGGATCGGATGCTTGCGGTTGATCGGCACCAGTTCGTCGCGCAGCGTGTCGTTGCAGGCGTGCAGACTGACGGCCAGGTTGACGCCCAGTTCTTCGCCGCACCGTTCCATCATCGGCACCACGCCCGACGTGGACAGCGTAATGCGCCGCTTGGAAAGCGACAGGCCGTCGCCGTCCATGACGATCTTCAGCGCCTTGGCGACGTTGTCGAAATTGAACAACGGCTCACCCATGCCCATCATCACGATGTTGGTCAACAGCCGGTCCGGCCGGCCGCTGGGCCATTCGCCGTAGGAATCCCGCGCCACCATCATCTGGCCGACGATTTCCCCCGCCGTCAGGTTGCGCACCAGCTTTTGCGTGCCGGTATGGCAGAACGAGCACGTCAGGGTGCAGCCCACCTGCGACGAAAGACAAAGCGCGCCGCGGTCGTCTTCCGGGATAAAGACGCATTCGGCTTCGTTGGCGTCGTCGAATTTCAACAACCATTTGCGCGACCGGTCGGTCGAGGTCAATTCGCGGGACACTTCGGGCCGCTCCAGGCAATAGTGTTCGGCCAGCTTGGCCCGCGCCGGCTTGGCCAGAGTCGTCATTTTCGAGAAATCGGTTTCGCCCTGGTGATAGATCCAGTGCCAAAGCTGCTTGGCACGGAACGGCTTTTCACCGATGGCGTCCATTTCCAGGGCCAGTTCCTCGCGGTCCAGACCGATCAGGTTTTTATGCGCCTTGATCATGGCAAAGACATAGGGCGTTTTGTCGTCAAACGCCATGTTAAAAGAGGTCTAAAGAGG
>JAESSX010000189.1 GCA_016763915.1 Rhodospirillales bacterium | reverse complement strand
TCGCCGTGCTGGAAGCCCCCGAAGGCGGCGATGTGGTCGGCAGCACCCTGGAACATCCGGCCAGCGTCAGCGCCTGCGCCCGATGGTCGAAAATAGCCAACCGCAACTTTGTCCGCGTGCCGCACAACAACGACACCGGCACGGTGACGGCCGAGGATTACCGGCCCTATGTCACCAGGGACACCCGGGTGGCGACGATCCTGCACACCTCCCCGGTGACCGGAATGGCGGTCGACGTGGCGGGAATTGCCAAGCTGATCCGGGACGTTTCCCCGGACTGCTACATCATCGTCGACGGCATCCAACATGCCGCCCATGGCGGGTTGGATGTCGATTCCTACGGCATCGACGGCTACGTCATCTCGCCCTACAAGGTGTTCTCCCGGCATGGCTATGGCATCGCCTGGGTGTCCGAACGCTTAGGCCGGCTGCCCCACGACAGTCTGATCGGCGCCCCCGTGGATCAATGGGATTTGGGCACCCGCGACACCGCGTCGTTCGCGACCTTTTCCGAGGTCGTCAACTATTTCGACTGGCTGGGAAGTCATTTCACCGAGTCCACCGACCGCCGCGAGAGGATCAATGCCGCCGGCAAGGCGATCCACCAACAGGAAAAGTCCCTGACCGACGCCATGCTGTATGGGATCGGCGGTCAGGACGGCCTGGCGGCGATGTCGGAGGTGTCCGTGATCGGCGGCGTCGACAACCCGCTGCGCGAGGGTCTGGTGTCTCTTAGCGTCGAGGACATGACGGCGGTCGACGTCGTCAGCGCCCTGCGCGAGAAGGGGATCCGGGTGCATGCGCGCAAAGACGACCACTACTCCGGCAATATCCTCGTCCCCTTGAATCTGGATGACTGTGTCCGGGTGTCCATGTGCCACTACAACACCGAAGACGAAGTGTCTCAGTTTCTGAGCGCGATGCGGTCCATCGTCGGGAAAAGGTAAAAAAGTTTAATCGCCCAAATCCAGCGTTTCGTCCCAGGCGCCGTACAGGTCTTCGACCGCCAGCAGCGTCACCAGCGTGGTTTCGATCAGCGCCGAAAGCGGCACCGTCGCCTCCCCGGTGCGGCACGCTTCGAGAAAGGCCCGTCCCTCTTCGGCGAAGCCCTTCTGCATGGTTTGCGATTTTTTGCGCACCGTCCGGCCGCCGGCGGTCAGCTCGAGGGTGCGATAATCGTCGAGCACGGCGATGCGTTCCTGGCCGAAGACCTCGAGCCGTTCTTTCGGAAAACTCGTGTCGCCATTGGCGAAATAGTGCAGCGTGCCCATGGAGCCGTCGTCGAAACCGATGGTCATCGTCACCACGTCGTTGGCCGGGAGATCCGAGCGCCTGGGGTTCAGGCCGAACACCTGCAGATCCACGGGGTGCGCCCCGGTCAGGGATTGCATGGTGTCGATGAAATGACAGGCCTCGCCGATGATGCGCCCGCCGCCGACGTTCACGTCATGCACCCAGGCCGACGGGCTGTCCAGACCGATGCGCCCGGCGTTGACCCGGTAGATCATGGCCAGCGGTTCGGTGCGCTCGGCGAAATGCGCGCCGATGTCGCGCACGAAGGGGCTGAAACGCCGGTTGAAGCCGACCATCAGGATGCCTTTCGACGCCCGGGCGGCGGCCTCGACCGCCGCCAGTTCGTCGCGCGTCAGGCACAGCGGTTTTTCCACGAACACATGCAGGTCCCGTTTCAGGGCGGCGAGCACATATTTGGCGTGGCTGTCGTGGCGCGTCGCGATGACCACGGCGTCGACGTCCTCGTCATCGAACACGGCCTGGGCGTCGGTCGCCGAATACTGCGCCCCCGTTCGTTCCTTCATGGCTTCCGCCGAAAGCCCGAGCGCCGAGACCACGCCCCGCACATCGAAGCCGCCGGTCTCGGTCATCGCCGGCACCAGAACCGACTTGGCGAAATTACCGGACCCGATGATGCCGAGCCCGACCTTGCCGACAATCTTTTTAGCCCGCGGGGGTTGTGCTTCGGCCCGTTTCTTCGTGGCTATAGGTCAGCATGATACCGATGGTGAGATCCTGTGAGCCGCCGCTGACCAGTTCATAGGCCTCGACGGCCTGCTCTACGGGCAAGCGGTGCGTGGTCAACGCCTGCATGTCCAGGGCGCCGGCCGCCAGCATGTCCATGAACGCCGCCATGTTGCGCCGTTCGGTCCAGCGCACGTAGCCGATGGGATAATCCCGGCCCTTTTCCTCGTAGGCCGGATCGTAGCGCCCGGGGCCGTACGACCGCGATTGTACGATTTCCAGTTCCTTTTTGAAGTAATCGTTGCGAGAGATATCCATTTTGACGTCGCCGACGACGACCACCCGGGCGCGGTCGCGGCAATAGGGCACGATCATTTCAAAGAGCGCGCCGGAATCCCTCGATCCCGCCGTCAACAACACCGCATCGACGCCGAAGCCGTCGGTCATGGCCGCAACCCGTGCCGCCAGGGCGGGGTCGTCCGGCTTGGCGGCGACCATGGCGCCGTGCTTGCGCGCCAGTTCCACCTTGGCTTCGTCGAGATCGAGCCCGACCACCTTATAGCCGGCGGCGCGGCAAAGCTGCAGGGTGATCTGGCCGACCAGCCCTAAGCCGACGATCATCACCGAGGCGCCGAATTGCTGGTCGGCCTGGCGCAGGCCGTGCATGGCGATGGCGCCCAGCGTCACATAGGCGGCGTCCTCGTCGGCGACGCCGGCGGGCACCGGGACGAACAAATTTCCCGGGATGGCGGCGACTTCGGCGTGGTTGGCGTGGCCGGCCCCGGCGCAGGCGACCCGGTCGCCGACGCTGGTGCCTTCGACGTTGGCGCCGACACTCAAGACCTCGCCGACCAGCGAATAGCCGAGTGTCTTGGGCTCGGCGATGACGTTGCGCACCGCCTTGAAGGCCGATGCCAGCCCGTCGTTTTTAACCTTGCGCAAGACGCGCCGCACCAGGTCGGGCCGCGCCAGCGCCTTGCCGACATAGCCCTTCTTGGCCAGGCTGACGACGGCGCGGTCGGTGCCGGCCGAAATCAACGACGCCGAGGTGCGGACCAGGATGCCGTTATCGGGAACCGCCGGCCGGGGCGCGTTGGCGACCGAGATTTTCCCGGTCTTGAAGTTCTGTACGACGATTTTCATGAGCCGCCCATGATTGAGAGGGATTCAGCGCCACAAGTTAGGCAATTCGGCCCAAAGAATCAATGAGATAGAGGGAATCCAGCGGAACAGACTTAAGGCGGCCTCAGTTCATCTTGCTGCGCAACGACAGGCTGCCGTCGGCCTGAACGTCGAAATATTCGCTCAAACCCGGGTGATGGATGGGGTCGGTGTCCCCGTCGGGTTCCAGGTTCTGTTCCGAAACGTAGGCGATGTAAGGCGACTTGTCGGGCGTCTCGGCGAACAGGTGATAAAACGGCTGGTCCTTGCGCGGGCGCACGTCTTCAGGAATGCCGTCGTACCATTCCTCGGTATTGTCGAATTCCGGATCGACATCGAAAATGATGCCCCGGAACCCGTAAATCCGGTGGCGCACCGCTAAGCCAATGTGGAACTTTGCCGTCGGAGAGTTGATCGGATATGCCATGGCGACAATTCTACCACCGCCCGGCAGGACCGCAAGCCTACTGTCCAAAGGGCAGCAAAACAGCGCCGGTCAAGCGTGCCGTCCTGAACGGGCGGTGCCGGCGCAAGGGGGGCTTGGTTGCCCGCCGATTCTCCCTGTCAGGCCTGGGCGTGGGGGCGGCCTGATCCGCGGGCCTGATCCAGCCACATCTCCGCCCCGGCGTTCAGGTAGCCTTCCTTGTCCATGATGGAACCGAACAAGGCGTCCGGCGCATTGCAGTAATATCGAAGAAAGTACCGCCGTGCCTCTTCGGGAGTGGCCCTTCGGGGCTCGTATT
>JAESSX010000188.1 GCA_016763915.1 Rhodospirillales bacterium | reverse complement strand
CAAGCGCGGGATCGAGGTCATCGAGCGCGCCATCATGCCCGATGAGCTGAAGGACGCGACCGAAATCTTCCTCACCGGCACCGCCGCCGAGGTCACGCCGGTCGGCGAGATCGACGACCTGAAATTCACCGTCGGCGAGATTTCCAGATGGATGATGGACGACTACGACAAGGCCGTCGGCAAAACGCCGGCTGAGGATTCCGACGACGCCCAGTCGGCGGCGGAATAGTCTCCGTAGGGCTCGCTCCTACAGGACCCCGCCCGGCGTGCCGAGGGATTTTTCCAGCAGTTCCCGGGTGATGAAATCGAAGGCCTCGTCCACCGTATCGGTCTTGAAAAACAGATCGACGTCTTCGGGGCTGATGGTGCCGTGCTTGACCAGGGCGTCGAGGTTCAGGACATCGGACCAGAATTCCTTGCCGTAGAGCACGATGGGAATGGGTTTGCTCAGTTTCCCGGTCTGCATCAGCGTCAGCACCTCGAAAAACTCGTCCATGGTTCCGAAACCGCCGGGAAAGACGATGATCGTCTTGGCCAGATAGAGGAACCAGAACTTGCGCATGAAGAAGTAGTGAAACTCGAAATTCAGCTCGCGGGTGATGTAGGGGTTGTCGGACTGCTCGTGGGGCAGCGAGATATTGAGCCCGGCGTTAATACCGGCGGCCTCGCTGGCGCCCCGGTTGGCGGCCTCCATAATACCCGGCCCGCCGCCGGAGCAGACGATGAAGCGGCGGCCCTCGCCTTCCAGGTTCTTCGACCATTCGGTCAGCCGCCTGGCCAGTTCGCGGGAGTCTTCATAGTATTTGGACATTTCCAGATCGCGCTCGGCGGCCGCTACGTCTGCGCCGTTGTTGCCGGCCCGGGCCAGCTGTTGTTCAGCGTCCTCGCGCGATTTAATGCGGGCGGAACCGAAGAAAACCACCGTGTCCCGGACCTTAAATTCCTCGAAGCGGGCTTCCGGTTCGATGTATTCGGACAGGATTCGAAGTTCGCGCGCCACCCTGGATTTCAGGAAACGTTGGTTTTCGTAGGCCTTGGTCGGCCAGTCCGGCTTATCGGTCATGACGTTACTTTTCAATCCAGCGCACGGCGGCGGCGTTGTCCGAGCTCCGCGCGTCCACCCATTGGCCGCCGTCCGGGGTCACTTCGTGTTTCCAGAACGGCGCCTTGGTCTTCAGCCAGTCGATCAGGAAATGGGCGGCTTCGATCGCCGCCTCGCGATGGGCCGACGCCGCCGCCACCAGGACGATGCGGTCGCCGGGGACGAGTTCCCCGTAGCGGTGGATAATCAGCGTATCGGCCAACGGCCAACGTTGCCGGGCCTCGGCCTCGATTTCGGCCAGCGCTTTTTCGGTCATCTCGGGATAATGTTCGAGCGTCATCGCCTTGATCGGTTTGTCGCCGGCCATGTCGCGGACCAGGCCGATGAAACAGCTGACCCCGCCGACGTCCAGGTTGCCGTCCGACAGACGCTCCAGTTCCCGGCCGACGTCGAAATCCTCGGCCTGCACCCTGATCATGGGTCTATCCTCCCGTTACCGGTGGGAAAAAGGCAACCTCGTCACCGGCGGCGACGGGATGGTCCAGGCCGACATATTCCTGGTTGACGGCGACCCGGACCATGGCCTCGTCGGCAAACGCTTCGCCATGGCCGCCGCCGCGTCCGATCTGCCATTCGATCAGCTCCGCCACCGTGGCGACACTGTCCGGCGGGGTGACGTCTTCCTGAAAAACACCGGCTTTTTCCCGCAGCCAGGCAAAATAAAGCAACTTCATTCGCTCACCTTCCGGTTACTTCATTGAACGGCAGAAACGGGACCATTGCACCCTTTTCCAGACTTTCCGTATCTTCGTCCAGTTCGACGAGGCCGTCGGCCTCGACCATGGAGGTCAAAATCCCCGCCCCCGACGAATGGTATTTCATGGCCACGGTGCGGCCGTCGGCGGTGGTTTCCAGTTTCACCCGCGCCCATTCGCGCCGGCCTTTTTTCTTTTTGTAGTCGAACCCGGCCTGGACCGGGTAGCGGTGCCGGGCCACATCAACCGCGCCCGACAACAACAACACCAAAGGCCGCCCGATCACCATGAACGTCACCATGGCGGCGACCGGATTGCCGGGCAACCCCAGAAAGGCGGCGGCGCCGACCTGGCCGAGGGCGATGGGACGGCCCGGTTTGATCGCCAGGCGCCAGAAATTAATTTGGCCTAAACTTTCCACCGCGCCTTTGACGTGGTCTTCCTCGCCGGCGGACACGCCGCCCGACGTAACCAATAGGTCGTGATCGGGGGCCGCCTTGGCAAGGGCGCCGGTAATGGCGTCCGCATCGTCCGCCAATATACCCAAATCGGTCACGTCGCAGCCCAGGCCTTCCAGAAGCGCCATCACGGCATAGCGGTTGGCGTCGTAAATGCAGCCCTGGGCGGCCTCCTGTCCCGGATCGCGAACTTCGTCGCCGGTGGAAAACACCGCCGCGCGCAGGCGCGTGTAGACCCGCAGACGATCCCGTCCGACGGAGGCCGCCAGCCCGACATCCTGGGCCCTGAGCCGAAGACCTGCCCGGATAATGACCTCGCCCGCCTTGACGTCCTCGCCGGCGTGGCGGCGGTTGGCGCCCCGTTTCAGTCCGGCCGGCAACACCACACGGCGCCGTCGCCGGTTTGCTCCGTGGCGCAGTCTTCCTCCATGAAGATGGTATCGGGCCCGGACGGCACCGGCGCGCCGGTGAAAATACGATAGGCCCGACCCCGCTCGGCGGACCGGTCCAGGGGATGGCCGGCGGCGATGCGTCCGGTCACCGGAAGCCGCGTGTCCCCATCCGTCTTCAAATCGTCAAAAAACACCGCATAGCCATCGACGGCGCTGTTGTCGTGCGGCGGCACATCGCGGTCAGAGGTAATGTCTTCGGCCAGGATGCGCCCCTGGGCCTGGCGCAGCGGCACGGTTTCGGTCCCTGTCACCGGCTCGACGTTTCGCTCGATCAGGGACAGGGCCTCGGCCAACGGCATCAGCTCGCCGCCGAAGGCGAAACAGTCGTCCTTAAGCTGCGCCATCTCGGGCTCCGGCTTTCAGTCCCGTATGGCCGACGATGGAATCGGCAATGGCCTTGACGTCTTCCAGGTCGATCAGCGCCAGGTCCTTCCCTTCCAGTTGCGGCAGGTCGGCGGCCGCCGCATCGCTGGCGACGGCGACGATGCCCGGATCGTCCACCGCCAACAGGGGCTTGCCGACGCTGGGACGAAACACTTCCATCTTCTGGTGGCTGTGCGACTTGAAGCCTTCGATCAACACCAGGTCGACGTCTTCCATGCGGGCCAGCAGGTCGTCGATGGACGGCTCGGGAACGTCCCGGTTTTCATGCAGGATGGCCCAACGCCGCGCCCCGGTAATCATCACCTCGGTCGCCCCGGACATGCGGTGTAAATACGAATCCTTGCCCTTTTTGTCGATGTCGAAATTGTGGTGGGTGTGCTTCATGGT